>JBAWDI010000598.1:0-24901 GCA_049590695.1 Bryobacteraceae bacterium | reverse complement strand
CACGCGGCGTCGCTGCATCAGGGTTTCCCCCATTGTGCAAGATTCCCCACTGCTGCCTCCCGTAGGAGTCTGGCCCGTGTTTCAGTGCCAGTGTGGCCGTGTGCCCTCTCAGGCCGGCTACCGATCTAAGCCTTGGTGGGCTTTTACCTCACCAACCAGCTAATCGGCCGCGGGCTCCTCTCTCAGCGCATTGCTGCTTTCCTCTCTCGAGCTTATGCGGTATTAGCCCCGGTTTCCCAGGGTTATTCCACACTAAGAGGTAGATTACCCACGTGTTACTCACCCGTACGCCACTTTACTCACCAGGTTGCCCCGGCTTTCTCGTTCGACTTGCATGTGTTAAGCGCGCCGCCAGCGTTGATTCTGAGCCGGGATCAAACTCTCATTTAAATCAATGAGAATGGCTGGGGCGTGCCCCAACCCAAATTCGCTCCGGTTTTACTCAGAGTACTGACGAGTTCTTCTTTACTGCATCCAACCAGATTGTCAATGATCTGCGCTCGCCTTCCCCGGCGTCTTTCGATACCGGGACGGACGGCAGGCCTCGAAACTCGTTCCAACCGCGGCCTCCGCGCACGGACGCCTACGGCTGAGAAACTTTAGAACTTGAAAAGAACCACACAGGAAGGCCGTATTCCGCTCCGCACGGTGGCCCGCACGGAGTTTTGTTACCATTCCTTACAGGGGACCTCTCTTCGTTATACCACCGTCGCCTCTCCACAAGCAACTGCTTGGGAAGGCGCGATACTCCTCAGATCCCCAATTCGGCGACTTGCTCAGAATACCAGAGAACCGGCCAGGTGTGCAAGTGCTATTGTCAAAAAAAGCTCCGGAATCTCCGAACGAAACAGAAATCCCGATGCAAGTTATTATAAACAAATGACTTTTCTATTTTACAACAACTCGCTTTTTCCTGCATTAAAATAGAGACATGTCGCTTGTCCCGGCCGCCCTGCTCTCGATGCTTCTCGCTGCCCAGGCGCCCGCCCCGCCGCCCACCCTCCCCGAGATCCTGGCTCGCGTCGCCGAGGAGGCCGAGGTGCTCGAGCAGAACGCTCCCAAGGCCCTGACCCAGGAAACCCTCGAACAGCGCACCATGATACTCCCTCCGCGCTCCCTGCTTCGAGTCGGAAAGGCCGCCACTGTTACGCCTAAGCCGCGGCTGGTGGTGCGCGAGATCGTTTCCGAATATAGCGTCGGCACGCTGAAGGAATCGGATTCGCCCGATCTCTTCGAATTCCGCCAGGTGGTCTCCGTGGACGGCCGCCGCGTCCAATCGGCGGAACACGCCCGGCATGCGCTCTCGCTGGGCATCCAGTCCCCCGACGATCGCGTCCGCAAACGCATGCTCGAGGATTTCGCCAAACACGGCCTGGTCGACGTCGCCACCGACTACGGACTCATCCTCCTGGCATTCACCAAGCGTGGTCTGGAGAACATGCAGGTGAAGCCCGCCGGCGAAGCCCATGTGGGCGCCGAAGATGCCCTGATCTTGTCGTGGCGGCAAACCTCGACAACGGGCGGAGAACTGGAATTCTTCGGCAATCAGTCCATGCGCCGTCCCTTGCAGGGCATGCTCTACGTCCGCGAATCCGACGGCCTGCCGCTGCGCGTCCATGCTTGGGCCGAGCACCCGGACGCGAAGCGGACGATCCGCGACGAAGCCACCGTGGATTACGCGCTGTCGGTCCACGGCTTCCTCATGCCCGTTTCGGTGGTCCACCGTCACCTCGTCGACGGCGAGCTCAAGACTGAAAACCTGTACCGCTACGAGCCCTTCAAACTGTTCAGCGCCGACGCCGAAATCAAGTTCACCGAGGTCCCCGAAACGCCGCCCCCGCCCCAGGCGCCGCCCAGAAAATGACCTCAATCAGCCAGCCTGCAAGCATATCCGGAGCGTCCTCCGGGCCCGGGAACACCATCCAGGAGCGGCAAACTTGAGTGGGGAAGAGACGGCCGTCGAGCAACGTGCCTTCGCCAGGCTGCAACAGAGCCTGACGGCGCTGGCGGCGGAGTATCGAAACAAGTTTGGAAACGAGATCAGCACCGACAACGCCCGCGAGGTTGTTTCTCCGGAGTACGCCGCTTCGAAGGAAGGGCGCACCCGGTGGAGCGCAGCAACACAGAAACCAGCCGGCGCGCTGGCGGACTTTCTTTTCGAGCAGGCGCTCCAGCATCCCAATCCAGACAAACCTCCTGTCGTGGTGATGACGGCTGGCGGGACAGGTGCCGGGAAGACGACGGCATTGCGACGGTTAGGGCTGGCCGCAGACGCCCAGTTTGTTTACGACAGCAACCTGGGCAGCAAGAAATCGAGCATCCAGAAGATCGACGCTGCGCGGGCTGCCGGCAACCAGGTGCGCGTAGCATTCATCCAGCGCGATCCCGTGGAGGCTCTTACGGGTGGGGTGCTTCCGCGAGCCATGGATGAGGGCCGTGTGGTCGGTCTCGAGGCGCACGCGCGTATGTATCGGGACGCTGCGGAGAACTTGGGCTGCCTCATGAGAAAGTACGCCAATGATCCGCAGGTGCAGTTCATAGCGATCAACAACAGCGGCGGGGCCGCGGCAGCGAGAATCCTGCCTGTTGAGAGTGCGGTGAAAACGCGCTATTCTACAAAAGACCTGCTGCCCAAGCTGCGCGCGGCGCTGGAGAATGAATATGCTCAAGGCAGAATCTCTCAGCCAGTATATCAAGCAACTCTCGGCCCTTCCTCCCCGGAAGCGTCTGGAGGCATACCGCACGATTGAGGACCCGGCGATGCGCCGCCAAGTAGTGGAATCACTGCCGCCGAAGCTCCACGCGGAGATGCTGGGCGAGGACATCGTGGAGAATCTCAACCGAAACGTGCGCGAGAGCCTGGCGCGTCGGAAGCCGACCAAAGCGGCGTAAACGGCTCCTCCGCTGCGCCTATCCCTCGAACGTCCCGCAGATGGAAACCTCGATCCCCATTTCGCGGAACATCGCCGCCTTGGCCGCCAGCGCCAGGCCGGCCCCCGGCGCATCGGGAGCGTACGCCACCAATATGTGGTTGGCCTTGTGCCGCGCCATAAACTGGTCGCGCGTCACGCCGTCGAGCACCGCGTGCATCATGGGCCACTGCGGCGTGGTGATGCGCCAGCGCCGTTCCGTTTCCTCGAGCGGGAGCGCAATGGCCCGGCCGCGCCCCAGGTCCGCCTTCAGCCCCCCATCCACGAAAATCCGGCTCCATACCAGCTCACCCGGCTTGCTCACGCCCTTGATGCCGCCGCCGCCCAAGCGGAAGTACATCGGCGGCTGACGCTCGCTAACCGCGCCGGCGTATCCGCCCATCAGGTGCGCCGGCGGCACCGCGCCCGAAATCTCGAACACCCAGACGAATTCTCCGGGCCCTGAGGGCACCCCGTTCACGTGGTATCGCTCGCCATAGCGCACATCGTGCAGCGTGCACTCCGGATCGAAGCCCAGCTCGGTCCAGATCCGGTTGGTCGCCAGCGCGTCCAGCCCCGCGCACTCGTCCACTTCGTTGAAGTGCGGCAGCGCGCGGCCCTCATAGAGCAGGCGCCCATTGCCGCGCGCCGTGACCGGCGGCCGGTCCACGTTGTTCAGCAGGCCCTCAGCCAGGTCCGACGCCGGCGCCAGGTCCTTCAGCCCCTGCTGATACTGGATGCCGATGGTGTCGCAACCGAAATCGTCCGCCATCCGCAGCGCCGCGATGTACATCTTACACTGGCTTAGTATCTGGCCGTCCGTCAGGTCGGTTTCCGGATTGGGACCGGTCGTAAAGCGCATCCCCTTGCGGTCCAGCCACTCCCGCACCGCGAGCGCTTCTTCGTCGCCGACCTGCTGCATCTCGGCGAACAAGGCCGACTGGCTCAGCCGCTCCTTGAATACGCCCGTCCGGTGCAGCAGCTCGTCGGGGATGATGGCGTTGTACATTCCCATGCACCCTTCGTCGAAGATGCCCATAATGGCTTTGTCGCGGCCGAGCGCCCGCGCCAATCGCGCCCCCATCTCTTCGGCCTGGGCGGGAAGCCGGAACTCTTGGAGCGGATGCACGTGGCTGAGATCGTGGCGCACCGCTTCGCCCGCCAGCCATTGGCGCAAGCCGCTCAGGAAGAAATCGTCCGTGAAGTCCTCGCTCCATAGCGTGCTGTACGCCACTCCGGCCTTGGTGAGCGACCCGTTCAGGTTGAGCATCCCCACCAGCCCCGGCCATTCGCCGCTCCAGTTCGCCACCGTCAGAATGGGCCCGCGGTGCGTCGAGAGGCCGTGCAGAATGTGGTGCGTGTACTGCCAGACGGCTTCCACCACCACCAGCGGCGCGTCGGGAGGAATCGCGCGGAAAACTTCCATCCCGCGCTTCTGGCTGTCTATGAACCCGTGGCCCTTTTGGGGGTCGCAGGCGTGCCCCCGGCGCACCTCGCGGCCCTCGCGGCGTATGGCATTGTTGACCGCTTCCTCGACGCGAACTTGCGCCGGCCAGCACATCCGGTTGGCCGACAGACGCAGATCTCCGCTGGCTATAACGATAACGGTATCGGGCATGGTCTCATTCTTGCACGGTGGGGCATGCTTTAGCTTGCCCTTTCCTCATGCATCCAGCTTTTAAGGCTCACGCACTGTAATCGCCGTCACTCGGGAGAAGCCTTCCTCGATGTCCGGCGGCGCCAGTTTCGCCGCCATCTTGGCCATGGCCTCTTCCGGCACCACGCGCTGCCTCCGCGCATTCCGCGCGCGGCACACTTCCAGTGGCACGTCGAAAAACACGGCCTCCACGTCGCACCCGTACGATTTGCCGATCCCTATGTACGGCCGCCGCTCCTCCACCGTGAGGTTGGTGGCATCGATATGGGTCGCCGGCCGCCCGATCGCCAGCCGCTGCCGCAACAGGTACCGCAGCGTCTGGAAGACGCGGTCATGGATGGTCTGGTCGGTTTCGTCATCCGCCAGCAGGCCGCGGATGGTATCCGAGGAAAGTCCCGTAACTCCCAGTTGCGCCAGGTACGTGGACTTCCCGGAGCCCGGCAGCCCTACCAGCACCACGATTCGCATCGCCGAACACATAGCTCACGCTAGAAGAGGTTCCCGGCCCGCGCGAAGGCCCCGAGGGTGCGTATCCCCCCGGGCCTTCACGAACCGGCCGCCTCCCGGGCCGGGCCCAGGGGGCACCCTGCTGGCGGGTTTTCTTAAACGATCGGAGCGGGGGGAGGTGTGCCGCCGCCGTCTTGGGGACCGGCCACCGGAGGGGGCGTAGCCGGAGGCGCCGCAGGCACGCTGGCCTGGGGGACCACCTTTGCGACGGGCTTCTTCACGGCCTTTTTGGCCGCCGGCTTGACGGCCGGCTTCACGGGCTTCTTAACCGCCTTCTTGACGGCCGGCTTCACGGCCGCTTTCTTGACGGCCTTGGGGGCTACCTTCTTTGCGGCCGGCTTCACGGCCTTTTTCACTACTTTCTTCGCGACAACTTTCTTTGCAGGCTTCTTCTTCGCCATTCTGGTTCTCCTCAAGTTTATTAGTCCCTGGGAGGGTCACACTATCTTATCCCGAATTTCTCAAATAGCCAACAGCTTTCAGCTTTCGGCGATCAGCCGCGCCGCTTTGGCTGAAAGCCGATGGCTGAAAGCTTCTCCTAGCTGAACAGCCCCGCCAGCGATGCGCCGCCCAACACCAGGATCGCCCATGGCAGCGCCACCGCGAACAGCGCCCCGCCAAACGACAGCCTCTTCCCGGCGGCCGCCTTGAGCCCCGTAGCGGTCAGCAGAATCCCCCAGATCGTAAACAGATCGAAGGACATGGCCAGCGTGTACAGAAATTTCGAGCTGTTGATCGGGTCCATGAACGCCGCCGGATTGAACGCCAGCGGGTTCAGCAGGTTGAACTCGTCCGGACTCTTCAGGAACATCACCACTGTCGCCAGCGCGTGCTTCAGGATCATAGGCAACCCGGCATAGCAGATGATCGCGAATACCTGTTTGAACTTGACCCCCGCCGACATCATCCCGCTCGCAATCCCCAGCACAATGGCGGCCGAGATCACGTACATCAGCGGGACCATCACGATGGTCCCGAAGTAATACCCGATTCCCGTGAACTTGACCTGCATGGCGATGGCCCGGTCCCGTTGATCCGCCGGAAGCCGCTCCATCGCCTGCTGCATGCGCGCATTGGTCTCCATCTGGTGCCGCACGAAGCGCTCCCATCCCACGTGCTGCCCGTACAGGAAGTAAAAGCCGACGGCGGCCACAATCACCAGCAGCAACGGAACCAGCCAGCGCGGCCGCTCCGCGATATCCGCAAACGTCTTGCCGGGCTCGAAAAAGACGCCGGTCAGCCTCGAGAATTCGCCCATCCCCGCCGGTTCCGGCTCCACCGCCGGTGCGTTTTCAGGTGTCATATCAGCACGATTGTACTCCAGTCCGCAGCCGCTTGCTCGGCTATTGTGGAACAAACCGCGCGCCGGAAGCGTATCCTGTGAATCGAGGCCAACTATGCGCGCGAAGCTCCTTCTTCCCATTCTGGCGGCCGCCCTGCTCGGCCTGGCAGCCTGCGATATCGAGGATTTCGGCGGGTTCGACCGCTATCGTCAGGACTTTCACTACACCTACCCGCTGAAATCCGGCGGGAGGCTTTCGGTCGAGACCTTCAACGGGTCCGTCGAGGTTTCCGGCTGGGACCAGGAGACCGTCGACATCAGCGGCTCCAAGTACGCCGCCACCCAGGAAGCAGCCGACGCGCTGAAAGTCGCCATCGACAACAGTCCCGATTCGGTTTCCATCCGCGTGACGCGCCCCTCGGACCGCCGCGGCAACATGGGAGCGCGTTTCGTCATCAAGATCCCGCGCGCGGCGTATGTGGACCGCATTTTCACTTCCAACGGCGCCATCCGCACCCAGGATGGCAGCGGCCCGGCGCGGCTGCACACCTCCAATGCGGAGATCCGCGTGCAAGCCCTGCGCGGCAGCCTGGACGCCCAGACCAGCAACAGCTCCATCGAGTTGATCGACGTCGGCGGCGACGCCAAGGCCCATACCTCGAACGGCCATATCCGCATCGAGGGGCTGCGCGGATCGCTCGAAGCCGGCACTTCGAACGCCAGCATCAACGCCCGCCTCGAGCAAGTGCCGGCGGGGCGCCCGGTGCGCCTGGAAACCAGCAACTCCAGCGTCGAATTGCGCGTGCCGGCCAACTTTGCCAACGATATCCGCGTGAGCACCAGCAATAGCGGGATCACCCTGCACATGCCCTACCAGGTGAACGCCCAAGTGGTGGCGCGGACCACCAACTCTTCCATCTCCTCCGACTTCGAAGTCAAGATGCAGGGCGAATTCAGCAAGAACCGTTTGGAAGGCACCATCGGAAATGGCGGCCCGCTGATCGACCTGAGCACCTCCAACGGGAGCATCCGGCTGCTGAAGATGTAGTCCGCTGCTCTGTTCGCGGCTTCTCAGGCCTGCCGCTGGCTGGCGTTTCGCTTGACCCACTTGTAGGCTTTGATCGAATTCCGCCAGAAGTATTTCTCGGCCGCCGCCTGTCCCTTGCCCATGAAGTACTCGTGGACGATCTTGAATCCGACCGGAACCGGCAACCACTGGTCGCCGTTCGGCCAATCGCTTCCGTAGAGCACGCGGTCCATTCCGAAAACGTCGACAATTTCGTCGATCCGGGTCTTGTAGAACGCGAGATCCGTGGGGATCGTGCCGTTCTCTTTCTTCCGCAGCACTTCCGACACCTTGGTGTAAACCTGCGGCCGGTCCTTGATGGCTTTCATGCAGGCGTCATAGGCGGGCCGCTCGGCCGCGGTGGGCCACATCTGCGGCAGGTGATCGATGACGATGCGCAAATTGGGGACCTTGTCGCTGACGCGCACGACGCCTTCCAGCAACGGCACGCTGGGATTCGCCGTGTCCATGACCAGGTCCGCGTCCGCCAGGGCCTTCAGGTCGGAGACAAACGCCGGATTATCGACCTCATAGCCAGCCGGCGCTGCCGGTGCTGGCTGGCCTTCCTGACCTCCCCGGCCACCCCGGCCCCCACGTCCTCCCGGCCGCCCGCCCAGCCCATGCCGGATACCCCGGAAGAGCGGGTTCTTGTGGAACCTGTCGAGCTGCGCCTTGAATTCCGGTGTGCCGGGGGTCAGGTGCCCGATGGTGCCCACCATGATGTCGTCGGCTTGGGCGACGTCCAGCACCCACTGGTTGTCCTCCAGCAAGGGGCTGCACTCGATCTCAATGGCGCCCACGATGCCCAGCCCTTCGACGACCTTGCGGTATCGCGAGGGCAAGGAAGGCATGTACATGACCTTGTGCGCCGGGTTGTTCTTGCTGGGCCATGGCACGCCCCCGGGACGCTCGGTATCGAACAGGTGAATATGCGTATCGATGATGGGTATGGATGGCGGGGTCTGCGCGCCCGCATCCGCGAGGGTCAAACCCGCGGCAACGCCGAGAAATGTTCGTCGATTCATAGGTGGATTCCGAACTGCTGCCTCCGCACTTGAGTATAGCGCCTACCATCCGACCCGTTCCGCCATCCGTCGCGTTACAAGTCAACGATGCTGTGCCGATACAAGTCAATCATGCCGAGGGGACGTTCACGGCCTGCCCGTCAGGCCAGTTCAGGATCGTGGCAGGCGCGTTCCCGCATCGGAGGGACTTCTCTTCCTGGCTGGCAGAGAAAACACGAGCACGGCCGGCAATGGGTCGAGGCATTGACGCCCACGGCCTTCGGGCTGACCGGATTCTGGCGGTTGACGGCCCAAATCCTCATGACGCGGCGTGCCCGGCTCTTCATCCGCCGTTCGGCTGCACGACGCTTGGCACGCTTAGACTCCATGCTGCCTTCAGTGGGATCTCTTGTGACGCCACTCATGGAGCGCAGCCAGAAACTCCTCGATGGGTTCGTCGTCCGGCCACAGATCGCCAAGCAGGGTACTGGGATCGCTGATCGGACCCTTGCCTTGTTGGGCGATCAATTCGTCCACAGTCGGGTTGGCGTCGAAGTTGTAGCCGGGATCGTTGGATGTGTCCATCTGCTGTTTCCGCACGTTGAGTATAACGCTACGGCTCGTCCGGAAAAATCTGCCTCGTAAGGTCCTCTGGCGGCTTCTGGCGCGAAGCGCTCCACATGCCCCCGGCTAACGCCACCGTCGCCAGCCCCCACACGATGAGATCGACGGTGTCCACGGGGTTCCGGAAGGCCACCGCGACCACGCACACCACCGTGCGGATCACCCACCCATAGAGCCTCGACGGCTTCTGCCAGCCTTTGCGCACAGCCACTGCCGAGCGCCCGGTCATGAACGCGGCGCCCATGCCGAGGAACCCCAGCAGGCCGCGGAGGAATTCCATTGATACGGCCATCATTTAGAAGATATCACCCGCGGCGGCGCTATACTCGCTGTTAGAGGACCATCCACACCATGAAACGCGCATTGACCATCGTTCTACTGATCGCCGCCGCCACGGCTCTCGGATTCGCCCAGGAACAGAAGAAGGGCGAGAAGAAAGGGCCCCCGCTCAGCCCTCCGGCGAATACGTCCGTCACCATCGACGGCAAGACTATCGCCATCAAGTACTGCGCGCCTTCCATGCGCGGCCGGAAGATCTTCAACGGCGCCGGCGCGCTCCAGCCCGATAACACCATCTGGCGCGCCGGCGCCAATCAGGCCACCGCGCTGCACACCGATGCCGATCTCGACATCGGCGGCCTGACCGTTCCCAAGGGAGACTACACCCTGTTCGTCTGGCTCGATCCCCAGCAGTGGAAGCTGGTGATCAACAAGCAGACCGGCCAGTGGGGCCTGGAATATCACCAGGAGCAGGACCTGGGCCGCGTGCCCATGACCATGAGCAAACCGCCGGCTCCCATTGAGACTTATAAGATGACGCTCTCGAGCGCGGGCGGCAACAAGGGCAAGCTGCAATTGGAGTGGGAGAATGTCATCGCCTCGGTGCCTATTACCGTGAAGTAGGCGCCGGGCGCCGCGCTTGTAACCGCCGCGCCAGTTCTTCGGAAATTTTGACCACCGTTCCGTGCCGGTGATCGGCCGGAAAGCTCAGTTGGGCGGTTATGTCCTCGAACGTTCTCCAGTCGGTGGTGCGCACCGCGCCGTAGTGCTGCGGCTGGGTGTAATGGTCGAAATAGATCAACCACTCCGGCCCGATCCGCGCCACCGACGGGCCCTCCACCCAATCGCCGGTGAACGGCTCGCTCACGTCTCGCCACGGGCCGCGCGGAGAATCGGCGAAGGCCAGACGAAGGCGCTTCACCAAAGGCGTCTTACGCTCATCCTTCGACACCATTCCACATTCCGAGCTTATGCAATGTGTGGCTCGGAGAATCGTCGATAAGCACATGCTGCATTTGATCAAAATGTGGCTGAAAGTGCCGGTCGAGGAACGGAATGAAAAGGGGAAGAAGGGGCTAACGGGCGGCAAGGACAATGATCGCGGCACCCCGCAAGGCGGTCATCAGCCCCCTGCTCGCGAACCTGTGTATGAACCGGATGTTGAAGGGATGGCGTCAGACCGGACGGGCGGAGCAGTTTCGGGCGCGAATCGTGAACTACGCGGACGACTTCGTGATTCTCAGTCGCGGCAAAGCGGCAGAGGCATTGAGATGGACGCGCGGGGTGCTGGAACGGCTGGGATTGACACTGAACGAGAAGAAGACGAGCCTCCCGGATGCACGGCGGGAGCGATTCGACTTTCTGGGCTATACATTCGGGCCGCACTTCAGCGGGAGGACTGGCAGGGAGTACATCGGGTACAGTCCATCGAAGAAGAGCGTGGGCAAGATGAAGCGGAACGTGGGCGAGCATCTGACGCCTGGCAATAACCGACCCTGGGAAGAAGTACGGGACCGGCTGAATCAGAAACTGAGAGGCTGGCAAGCATACTTCGCACTGGGGAGTACGGCGCGGGCGTATCGGGCGCTCGACGAGTACGTTGAAGAGCGGGTACGGCACTTTCTGAGACGGCGGCACAAGGTGTCCACGCAAGGCACCCGCCTGTTTTCCATGACACAGGTGTACGGGCCATTGGGGGTGTTTCGCCTCCGAGGTCCGCTATGTGCGGCCGCTTCGTGAGCCTGCGATGAAGCCAGTCGGATGCGGGAAATCCGCACGTCCGGTTTGACGAGCGGGGTTGGGAAACGGGACGACGCTTGGCGTCAGCACCCGCGCTCAACCTCGACTCTACCGCCGGTATGTTTTCGCGGCCAAATCACCGGCGACAAGATCGCCGGCGCTACATAGTGCGATCCATCACGGGTTTCTCTCTGGTATCTTGGAATTACCGCCTGGGTTCCGCTATGATCACTCGCGCAGAAGCGCTCGATTTGTTCCGTTCCGGCGACCTCATCGGCGCCGGCATGGAGGCCGATGCCGTCCGCCGCAAGTGGCACCCCGAGGGCGTGGTCTCTTACATCATCGACCGCAACATCAACTACACCAATTTCTGCACCGAGTATTGCAGCTTCTGCGCGTTCTACCGCCCCATGGGGCACGCGGAAGGGTACGTGCTGCCCAAGGAGACGATCTTCGAAAAGATCCAGGAGACGCTCGACCTGGGCGGGACCGGCGTGCTGATGCAGGGCGGCCTGCACCCCGACCTCAAAATCGAGTGGTACGAGGACCTCTTCCGCGGCATCAAGGAGCGCTTCCCCATCCACCTGCATTGCCTCTCCGCGCCGGAAGTGGCCAATGTGGCGGAGGTCAGCGGCCTCGACCTGCGCGAAACCATCCGGCGGTTGATGGCTTCAGGTCTCGATTCCATTCCGGGCGGCGGCGCGGAGATTCTGGATGACGCCGTGCGCCACCGCATCAGCCGCCTCAAGTGCTCCACCCAGGAGTGGATCGACGTGCACCGCACCGCGCATCAGCTCGGCATGCGCACCACGGCCACCATGATGTTCGGCTGCGGCGAAACCATCGAACAGCGCATGAACCACCTCGAGCTGGTCCGCAATTTACAGGAGGAGACCGGCGGGTTCACGGCCTTCATCCCGTGGACGTACCAGCGCGCCAACACCGCTCTGGCCAGCAGTGTGAAGGAAGAAGCCACGGCGGTGGAATACCTCCAAACGCTGGCCATTTCGCGAATCTACCTGGCGAACATCGAGAACGTGCAATCGTCGTGGGTGACGCAGGGGCTGAAGACCTGCCAGTTGGGGCTGCGCTTCGGCGGCAACGACGTGGGCAGCATCATGATCGAGGAAAACGTGGTGGCGGCGGCCGGGGCGCACCATTGCACCACGGAAGAGGAACTGCGGCGCATCATCCGCGACGCGGGGTTCATCCCTAAGCAGCGGGATACGCTCTACCGGACCTATTTCCTGAATTAGAGGCCCTCCAGGGATTGGGACACCTCCTTCAACTTGTGGATGGCGTAAGTCGCCATTCCCTGGAGCGCGGCGCGGTGGTCGGGAGCGAGGGGGCGCCGGGCCATCCGCGAGATTCCTTCCACCACCGCGTCCAGGCGAATCTGCAACTGGACGATGTTGGGTGCGGCCGGCTGGCTGGCATCGCGGGCCTGCTTCAGTTGCGTGCGTAGCGTCTGAATGGCGGCGCGGATCCTGGGGCCGTTTTCAGGGATCAAAGCCAATTTCCCGCCGTCGAACTCGAGACCCTCGTCCGAAACCTGGCCCGCGATTTGCCGGTAAGTTTCCGGCGAGATGCGCGCGATTTCGGAAAGGCGGAAATAGGCGTCGCCGAACTCCTCATGCTGCCGGATGAGTCGGTCGGCGTTCTCACGGCTAATGCCGGCGTACTCCTTGCAGAACTCCTCCCAGGTCAACCCGAGCTTCTCAAACAACTGAGTCTCCCGAACCTGCTTCAGGCACAGCGCCTGCGCGGCCGAGCACTTATTGGCGATCACGGCGAACGCCTGCTGGCGTCCCACGCAGGCGCCGGCATCGATCCATTCTCTTGGTGTTTCCATAAACGGTATGTTGCGGCCAGATCTGACCGAAAAAGCGAGCACCTTTGTTGATAAGAAACGGGTAAGCACGCCATACCCGGTCAGATCTGACCGAGATCTCCTCCTTCTCTTATCTCCATCATCGCTTGCGAGGGTCAAAAAACCGGCCGGCGCGGAGGACGGTTTGCCGTCCAACTTGTGTGGCGTGAGTGGATTACAAATGTTGTAGAAAGTTGTGACCGGGATTCACTCACTGCGCAGCGCGACCGTTGGTTCGACGCGGGTGGCGCGGCGCACGGGAAGGAAACTCGCCACCAGGGTGACCACACTATCTTTTTTCGCTGTTTTGCCGTCTAATGTCCGAAGGAGGCTCCATGCGCGTTCTGATCGCCATATTACTATGTGCCGCCGCTCTGCCGGCGCAGAGGCCGCTCTCCGAACAGGAGGTTCGGACTTCGATGGAAGCCAAGGAGCGCGAAAGAAAGCACCTATGGGAGACCAAGGACTACCGGGCGGCGGTTCGTCTTCTCGAGGAGTGGGTCGCCGACCCCGAACTGCGGCGCTATCCCGATCTTCACCTGAACAACCTCTACAACCTCGCCTGCGGTTACGCGCTCACCGGCGACGCAGCCAAAGCCGTGGCCCGGTTGCGGGAGCTTCTCGATCTTGGCTATCACAACGTGGCCAACATCCAGCGAGACACCGATTTCGATTCCATCCGCAATGACCCGGGCTTCCTTGCCGTGATCGCGGAAATGAAGGCCGTTCCCGATTTCTGGGACGGCCCCGCGTGGCACGCTCCCTACCAGCCCGATCTCCCGGAAGACCAGAAGATCGCCGGCCTCTCCCGCTTCTGGTCGGAAGTCAAATACAACTTCGCCTGGTTCGAGCACCTGCCGCGCGATTTCGATTGGGACGCGCTCTACGTCGCCTACATCCCCAAGGTGCGAGCCACGCGCTCCACACTCGAGTACTACCGCGTGCTGCAGGAACTTTGCGCCCGCCTCAAGGACGCCCACACCAGTGTCAGCTTCCCCAGCGCGTTGGGGAGGGAAGTCCTGGCCATACCGGGGGTGAGCACGCGCCTCATCGAAGGGCACGTACTGCTCTCCGAGGTCTGGGACCCGGCGCTGAAACAGGACGGTATCGTGCCCGGCCTCGAAATCGTCGCCATCGATGGCGTGCCGGTCAAACAGTACGGCGCCGAACGCGTCTCGCCCTACCAGAGCGCGTCTACGGCGCAGTCTCTGGACGTCCAGACCTTCGAACAAAGCCTGCTCCGGGGAAAGATGGGTGTGGCTGTGGAACTCACGCTGCTCGCGCCCGATGGCAGCACGTTGCGGCGCTCGCTCCCGCGGGGGACCAGCAACGGGGCGGCGCCCCAGCGCCCGCCCGACTTCGAGTTCAAAATGCTTCCCGGCGACATCGCCTATGTAGCGCTGAATACTTTCGGCACCGCCACAGTACAGAAGGAGTTCGAACGCCAGTTCGACGACATCGCGAAATCCCGCGCGCTGATTTTCGACGTGCGCAACAATGGCGGCGGCAACAGCGGATACGGCACCGCGATCCTCTCGCACCTCATCGAGAAACCCACGCCGGCCGAGGAATGGCGCAGCCGCCAGTACGTCCCGGCGGAGCGTGCGCGGGGTAATCCGCCCGGCTGGACCGGCGGCACGCCGATGACGCCGCCGAGCTCCGGCCAGCACTATCGCAATCCCGTGGTGGTGCTCACCAGCCCGCGCACGTTCTCCGCCGCCGAGGATTTCACCATCGATTTCGAGCTTATGGGCCGCGGCAAGATCATCGGTGAGCCGACCGGCGGCAGCACCGGGCAGCCGCTCTTCTTCCCGCTGCCCGGAGGCGGCTCGGCGCGCGTTTGCGCCAAGCAGAACCGGTATCCCGATGGCCGCCAGTTCGTGGGCGTGGGCATTCAGCCGCAGATCCTGGTCCGTCCCACGGTGGCCGATTTCCGCGCCGGCCGCGACGCGGTTCTGGAGGGTGCCCTGGAATACTTGCGAAGCGCACTGGTTCCCTGAGCGAAACCGCTTGTCGGCGCTTCGCGTTCAGGTGCGTGCCGATGCGCTCGGTGGCCTCGTCGGTCTAAAGGAGTTGCGTGAACTCGTCCACCAAGAGCCCAGCTTCTCGAATCAGCGCCCGAAGGGTTCCTTTGGCCAATTCTGTAATGCCCTGACAGCGTCTCCACCGGAAACCACCGGCAGCTTCATCCGCCGGCAACCTCAATGACTTCCTCGTGAATGCTGGGAGGCAACGGATCGCCGTGCTTCTGGAGGCTTATCAAATAACCTTCGATTGCCTCACGGATGTTCCGGGTTGCTTCCACGCGGGTTCGGCCCTGAGAAACGCATCCAGGCAGAGCTGGGCAAGTCGCCACAAACACCCCGTCCTCATCCGGTTCCAAATAAACGCGGTACTTCATTACCTAGTATTCTACCAGAGCGGCGAGGCTTCAACTTTAGGCGAGACACCCAGGCGCCGGCATCGAGGCCGCTACGCGTTCAGGTGCGTGTTGATGCGCTCGATGGCCTCATCGATCTCGGCCGGGCTCTTGTAGCCGATGGTGGTCGCATCCACGACGCCCAGGCCCATGATGAATTTGATGGAGGCGTCGCGATCTTCCGGCGTGGTGAAGCGGCCCTCGCCTATCGCCTTCATGCTGAGCACGCCGACGCCCTGGCCGTGAATCTTGCGGGCGTGAGCGGCCACTTCCGGGACGTCGCCGGTTTCAGCGTCGCCGCGAAGGTTGTCCATCATGGTGCCATTGTGGTTGATGCGCAGCAGGACCACATCCAGCCATTGGGCGCCCGGACAGGTGCGCAGCGGCACCAAGCCATGGACGGAAGCGCCGTGAGCCAGAACAATCTTCTTCTGTTTGGCCGCGGAGAGCGCGTCGCGGGTTGGCTCCCTCTCTTGCGCCCACTCCGCGGTGCGAAGGGCGTGCAACAGCACGATGTCGATATAGTCCGTACCCAGGGCGGTGCGCAGGTTGTCGATGGAGGCCGCGGGGTCGGGTTGCCGCGGACCCATCTTGGTCATGAGCCGGTAAGTATCGCGCGGAATCCCCTTCAAGGCGGCGGCCAGCATCTCGGGCATGCCGCGGTAGGAATCGGCGGTTTCGAAGAAGCGGATGCCGCGGTCGTAGGCGTGCCGGACGAGGCGCGTGAAATCGTCCTGCCCAAGCTGCCGTTGGATCATGCCGCCGCGCGTGCCGGTGCCGAAAGCCAGGCGGGTCACCTTGACCCCGGAATTGCCCAGCGTCACCCAGTCGGTGGCGGAGCGTTTGGCGGCGGCCGCCGTGAGCGCCCGTCCCGATGCCGCGACCGCCGAAACGGCCACGGTGGTCTTCAAGAAATCGCGTCGAGTAAATTGGGACATTTTCCCTCCAGTTGGTGGATCTGGTGCTTAGTATATCCCGATTTTCACTTGGCCGCTTGGATGGCGAAATCCCAGATCTGGATGTTCAGCTTGCCTTCGGTATACTCGACGACCGCGTATTCGCCCGGCTCGAAAGGCTGCTTGGGCCAGATCTGGTAGAGGCCATCGGCGAGCTGCGTCTGGAAAGTCTCCACCAGGGTGGGTTCCTCGATTACCTCTTTGGTGACCGGCATGAAGGTGAGGTTCTCGACGATTCGCACGGCGCCCTTGGAGGTGAGTTTGGCGATGCCGAAGCGCTCGGTCTCGGAAAGCTGGATGTAGAATTCCTGCTCGGGGTTGGTGAAGACGTTGGGCGAGTGCGCTCCTTCCAATTCCAGGGTGCCCTTGCCAGGGACCATGGGAATGGGCGAGAGGGCTTTCAGGATGGACCGGCCCTTGTTGGTGTGGATGGTGGATTGGGCAATCTTGATGACCCTGGCCTGGTTGCCTTCCAGCCAGTAGACGCCGGGGTCCTGCGGGATGCGGCTGGTTTCCCGGGCCAGGTCGCGCTCCGCCTTTTCCTCTTCGGCGACCGCTTGGGCGTCTTTTTCCACTTGGGCCTGGCGTTCGGCGACCTCGGCTTCGGTGCGCTTCAGGTCTACCAGATCCAGGGGGATGTCTTCCCACTGGCTCCGTTCGACGCTATAGAAGTGGACGCGGTCGGATTGCACCTGGTACTCGCGGACAATGTGATAGCTGCCATCCTTCAAGTACAGTTTGAGGTTGGCCGCCCAAGCCGTGAAAACCAACAACAGGAGCGCCAGCAGGTACTTGCGCATGCGTCTAACGACTACTGTAGCGCGGGGCGGGCCGGGCGGCCCAGAGGGCACCCCGCGGCCCCTACTAATCCGGGGCGGGCTCAAACGTCATAGAATTTATCGAACGCGCTCCGGGGTTCGCACGTATATCAGCCATAATGGTTTTTTGAGGTTTTCAACGATTATGCCCTTTGCCAGATCAGTTGTCGCTATCCTCCTTTGTTGCGTGGTGGCCCTGCCGGGCTTCGCGCAGACGCCAGAGATTACCAGAGGCCCCAGCCACGGCATCATGGGGTGGTTCGAGGGGAACTACGTGGCCCACCCGGTCGCCAAGATCAGCTTCGAAGATTCGCCGCGCATCGACAAGCTGATGCGCGCCGGCAACATCTACCTCTCGCTGCGCGATGCCATCGCGCTGGCGCTGGAGAACAACCTGGATATCGAATACGCCCGCTACAACCCCAAGCTGGCGGACGCCAACTCGCTGCGCGTCAGCGCCGGCGCATTGCTGCGCAATGTCTCGAGCAGCATTTCGAGCGGACCGTCCTCGGCCTCGCTGGGCGTGGCCGCGCAATCCTCGCTGGGCTCCGCCGGCACCAGTACCAGCGCCAGCAGCGGCGGACAGGGCGGCGTGCTCAGCGGGCTGAGCGTGCAGTTGGCGGGCACGGCCATTCCCAACCTGGATCCGGTTTTTTACGCCAGCGGCCAATTCTCCCACAGCACCCAAATCGAGACCGCCACCAACATCACCGGCACCAACTACCTGGTGTCGCAATATAAATCGGCGACCTATGGAATCCAGCAGGGTTTCCTGACCGGGACCAGCATTCAGTTGGGCATGGGCGACACGCTCGGCGTCACGCAGAACTCGCCGTACAACTTGTTCACCCCCTATAGCCAGTCCACGCTTCAGTTGACGATCCAGCAGAACCTGTTGCAGGGATTCCGGCCATCGGTCAACAACCGCGCCATTCGCGTAGCCAAGAACCAGCGGCACATTTCCGACCTCACGTTCAAGAGCCAGGTGATGACCACCGTCGCCAACGTGGCGAGCCTTTACTGGGACCTGGTCACGGACAATGAAGACCTCAAGGTGAAGCAGCACACCTTCGAATTGAACAAGAAATTGTACGAGGACAACCAGCGCAAGGCGGAGCTGGGCGCCATCGCTCCCATCGACATCATCCAGGCGGAAGCCGAAATGAAGTCGAGCCAGCAGGACGTGACCACGGCCGAATTGCAGGTTTTGCAGCAGGAGATGATTCTCAAGAGCGTGCTGACGCGCAGCGGGATGGACGATCTGGCGGTGGTGGGCGCGCGCATCGTGCCCACCGACCATATCGACGTTCCGGCGCAGGAAGCCGTCCGGCCCATCCAGGACCTGATGGCGGAAGCCCTGGCCAACCGCCCGGACGTGGAGCAGAACGCCATTGGCCTGGAGGATGCCCGCATCACCACCCTGGGTGTCAAGGACGCCATGCTGCCGCAGCTCAGCGGGTTTGCGACGTTCAGCAACAGCGGCCTGGCGGGCCAGGTTAACACCCAGCCGTATCCGGTCACGCTGCCAAACGGGCAAACGGTACTTCAGACGCGCACCGCCGCGGATGTGAATCCATACTTTCTAGGCGGCTTTGGCACGGTGTTGGGCCAGGTGTTCGGGCGCAATTTCCCGAACTACAGCGCGGGCCTCTCGCTCACCATCACCCTTCGCAACCGCTCCACGCAGGCGGACCTCATCACCGACCAGTTGAACTATCGCCAGCAGCAGCTCCAGGACAAGCAACTCCACAACAGCATCAAGCTGAACGTGATCAACGCGCAAACGGCAGTCCGGCAGGCGCGCGCGGCGTGGGAGACCAGCGTGGAGGCCCGCAAACTGCAAGAGCAGACGCTGGCCGGCACGCAGCGCAAGTACGAGCTGGGCACTTCGACCATTCTCGACGTGGTGATCACGCAGCGCGACACCACCACGCGCCAGTTGAACGAAGTGGATGCGCTCAGCCAGTACAACCGCGCCCGGCTCAACCTGCAGAGCGTATTGGGGACAGTGCTGACAGACTACCAGGTGGACATCGAGCAGGCCAAGACCGGCGTGGTGGGACGCGAGCCGGACCCGATTCCCGCGGTGCCCGCCGCCGTGCCGGCCATTTCCCCAGCCGTGAAGCGGTAGGGCACAGGTGCGCGGCAAGCTGGTATCTTAAGATTTGGCAAAAATCTATGCATTCCAACCGTTCCGGTACACGGAACAAGCCGGTCCCCTGGGAGACCTCGTAACGCAGCCTTACGACAAGATTTCCCCGGCGATGCGGAGCCGCTACCTGTCGCTCAGCCCGCACAACCTGGTGCGCGTGATCTTGGGGGAGCGCGAAGCCCAGGATTCCGACAGCGACAACGTCTACACCCGTGCCGCGCGCTACCTGGACGACTGGATCGCCCGCGGGGTGCTGGCGCAAGACAGCCACGCTGGCATCTACCCGTACTTCCAGGAATTCACCGTCCCCGACACGGGGGAGCGCCTGGTGCGCAAGGGGTTCATCGCCTTGGGCGCGGTGGAGGACTACTCCGCCGGCGTGGTGCACCGGCACGAGCAGACGCTCTCGGGGCCGAAGAAGGACCGGCTCGAGCTGCTGCGCCACACGCACGCGCACTGCGGGCAGATCTTCATGCTGTATCCCGATCCCGAAGGCGCCATCGACGCGCTGCTGGATGAGGCGGCGGCGCTGGCGCCGGTAGCGGAGGTCACGGACGAGTACGACGCGGTCCACCGCGTGTGGAGGATGGCCGATGCCGTGCGCGGCGTCGTCCAGCAGTTGATGGCGGACAAGAAACTGCTGATCGCCGACGGGCATCACCGCTACGAAACCGCGCTGGCGTTCCGCAACGAGAACCCCGGTCTGCCGGGCGCGGATCGTGTGATGATGACGTTCGTCAACATGCATTCGCCGGGGCTGAAGATACTGGCGACGCACCGGCTGGTGAGCGGACTGGACGCCGAAGGTCTTGCGGACCGGTTCTTGCGGGCCGCGGCGGCGGGCTTCCAGGTGGAGGAAATCGGCTCGCTCGACGGTCTGAAACGGGCGTGGGATGAAGGCGAGGGCCGCACCATAATTGGGGCGGCCATCGGTAACCGCCTCTTTCTGCTGTCGGACCGCCAAGCGCGCGGCGAGTTGGACGTTCGCGTGTTGCACCAGCGCGTGCTGGGCCAGGCGCTGGGGATCGGCGAGGAAGCGGTGCGCGACGAAAAGCACCTGCGCTACATCCGCGGGTTGGACGCGGCGGTAAAAGAGGTGCGCCAGGGCGCGGCGCAGATCGCGTTTCTGCTGAAGCCGGTGTCGGTGGAGCAGGTCGCGGCCACGTCGTTCGCGGGCGGGGTGATGCCGCAGAAATCCACCGACTTTTACCCCAAGCTGCTCTCGGGGCTGACGATTTATAGGATCGCTCCCTAACCCGGACGAGGCGGAACCAAACGGAAGCGTCATCTTCGACGCGGAGACGCGGAGACGCGGAGAAAAACGCAGAGAGGCGAAAGGGAAGAACAAAGTCAAAACCCGAGAGCGCGGAGGAAGCGGAGAATCGTGAAAAGGCGGGGGCCTAGGAAAGTTGGAGGCAGGTCAGAGCCGCGACCGTTAGGGAGCGATTCTTGGGTTATGGAAACCATACAGGATTCACTGAGGGGGCACCTCAAGCGCTTGCACGAGCTGGAACTAGAGGCGCGTGACCGGCGCGGCTATCTGGCCCAGCCGCAGCGGGAAGAGGAGCACCGCATCTGGGAGGATGCCGCGGCGTGGCCGGAGCTCTGAGCAGGGGCGAGGTCCGCCTTTGCCGGCTCCCGCGTCCGGGCAAGCAGCGGCCGGTTCTGGTCCTGACGCGCGACAGTGCGATTGGCCATCTGGGGACGGTAACCGTCGCGCCGATCGCGTCGACCATTCGCGGCGTGCCCTCCGAAGTGATTCTGGATATCGATGACGGAATGAAAGGCCGTTGCGCCGTCAATCTGCACAACGCCGTTACCGTGGCCCAAGCGCGGTCGGGACGCCGAGTCGGCAGCTTGAACGCGGAGCGGATGCAGGATGTTTGCGCGGCCCTGCGCTTCTCGCTCGGCTGCGGGTGAGATTGTCAAAGAGGAGTGCGGCAGTGAAGCCGGCGTCCCGGGTCGGAGTACGGCGCCGGACCTTGACAGAGGTACTGATATCCCGTAGTATAAGGGTGTTGGAATTCGAATGGCACGACGCCAAGGCCGAGGCCAACTTGCAGGCTCACGGCGTGAGCTTCGATTTGGCGAAGACGGTGTTCAGAGACCCGTTTGCCGTTGAGCGCCTCGATGATCGCGAAGACTATGGCGAAGAGCGTCTTGTCATCGTCGGCATGGCTGAAGGTAACGTGGTGCTGCTTGTAGCCTACACCGAGCGCGAGGGGCGCATACGTATTATTTCAGCGCGGAGAGCAACGCAGTATGAGCAGGACGACTACTTCCAGCAGAACAGTTAGCCCACCCCGGCCGATGACCCCAGAGGCGATTGAGCGTGCCGCGCGTGCGGACCGCGATGCACAACCGCTTAGCGAAATGGACCTCAGGCGGATGCGGCGAACGCCACAGGCGAAAATCATCCGGCGTGCATTGGATTTGACGCAAGAGGAATTTGCCGCCCGCTATCACATTCCCCTTGGCACGCTACGGGATTGGGAGCAGGGCCGCGCGGAACCGGACCAGCCCACGCGAGCCTATTTGACACTCATTGCCCGCGATCCCGATCATGTGAACCGGACATTGAATCTAAAGGCAAGCTAAACGGGACGGCCGGCAAAACAACGAGGGCCGCGCTGCCGCCAAAGGTATCAAAGAGGAGTTCGGCAGTGAAAAGACAGATGTTTGAAGAACTGCTGGGCAGCGTACGCGAAGCCGGGGCAATTCTGCGTGGCCAGCGGAAACCTTCGCGGCGGGTTGTAATCCGCTCCTCTTCAGGGCGCGCTGACCTTGTCAGCCCGCGCGTCTCTTTGCGTCGCGCGGTTCGAAGCTGATGCGCAAGTGCGATCCGGTGGCTTCGGCCAGACGGTCGAGCGTACGCACCGAGGGGCGCGTTCGCCCGCTTTCCAGCCGGGCGACAACCGGCTGCGTCGTCCCCATTTTCCGGGCCAGTTGTTCTTGCGTAAGACCGGCGCGGTTCCGCACATCCATCACGGCCGAAGCAAGGACAAACTCTTCCTCCAGCGCCTCGTAAGCCTTCCGGTACTTCGGCTCTTTCATCCACTTCTTGTGCATGTCGGATATGCGTGCCATTACCAGACCTCCATCAGCAGATCGATTTCGCGCGGGATAGGGCCAGATCTATCTCCCGGCGCGGTGTTTTCTCCGTCTTCTTCATGAAGACCCGCACGATCACCACGCGCCGGCCCGCCGCCGTCACGTACAGCGCCCGCGAAACTCCGCTGCGGCCTTGCAGCCGGATCTCCCAGAGACGGCCTTCGATATGCCATGTCTTCAGGTAGAGCCTCGACCTCCGCGTCAACGGTTTTGTTCGAGGTCTCGACCGTCCAACCCATATCCCAATATACCAAAAACGGCATATAGCGGACGCGCCGGAGCGGCAGGAGACGGGGTTGCGTTCCGGCCTCTACAGCGGCAACTTGACGGCGCGGCCGGTTTTGACCGATTCCTTGGCGGCTTCGATGATCTCCACCACGCCGACGTTGATGTCGAGCGCGGTGATGCCTTCAATCGGCTTGTGGCTGCGAATTGCGTCCACCATGAAGGCGATGGGGTCGGCGGCCTCCGGCGGGAGCGGCGCCAGCGGGACCTCGCTGGTCTCCTTGGCGGTGCGCAATTCCACTTTTTGCTGCGTCATGTAGAGGCTGCCGGTTCTGCCGAAGACCTCGAGGTCCTGGAAGCTGCGCGGCAGGTCCCAGCTTCCTTCAAAAATGTTGATGGCGTTCTTGTAGTGCAGCACCAGGGTGGATGAGTCTTCCACTTTGGGGAAGGTCTCGGGGCGGAGATGGATCACTTCGGCGTAGACGCTCTCGGGCCGGCCCATGTACCAGAGCGACCACAGGGCGTTGTAGCAGCCGAAATCCACCAGGGCGCCGGCGCCGTTCTTCTCCGGGTCGGTCAGCCAGTCGAAGAAGTATTTGCCGGTGCCGCCGGAGCCCGGTCCGCCATGGCCTACGATGCCGCGCAGCCGCCATACCTGGCCCACGGCGCCCGCGTCGGCCTGCTTCTTGGCGGCATAATTGGCGGGCCACCAGGCCATCTGGTAGTTGCACATCACCTGGACGCCGTGCTTTTTGGCGAGATCGGCCATGGCCAGCGCATCCTTATATGTGGATGCCAGGGGCTTCTCGTAGATGACGTGGATGTGGCGCGGGGCGCATTCCTGGAGGATTTCGAGGTGCCGGTTGTTCTCGACGAAGGCCCACACGATATCGGGCTTGGTCTCATCGAGCATCCTCTTGTAATCGTCGAAGAAGGGAACGTTGGCGGCGCCCCGTTTTTTGGCCTCGGCGACCAGGTCGGGGATGGCCTCCGCGATCCCCACCAGCTTGACCTGCTGGCTTTGGACCATCCGCGGCAGATAGCCGCCGTAGTGGGAATGCACCAGGCCGACGACGGCGATCTTGTAGGGTTGGGCCATCGCGGGGAGCGCGGTCAGGCAAAGGAATGCGGCGATCGACAGTTTCGGTCTGAACATGGCCTCATGCTAGCACCACGTGCGCGGGCCGGCCGGCCAGGAACTCCCAGATGTTCTCGACCGCCATGCGCAGGCCCGCTTCGAGCGCTTCGGGGGTGATGCCGGCGCAGTGCGGCGTGATCACCACGTTGGACAGTTGGGCGAGCGGATGGCCCGGCGGGAGCGGCTCGGCGGAGAAAACGTCCAGGCCCGCCCCGGCAAGTCGGCCGGCGGCCAGCGCATCGATGAGCGCGGCTTCGTCGATAATCGCGCCGCGCGCGGTGTTGAGCAGAATCGCCGTGGGCTTCATGAGGGCCAACTGGCGCGAGCCAATGAAGCCCTCGGTGGCGGGTGAGAGGCGCAGGTGGATGCTGACGACGTCGCTCGAGCGGTACAGTTCGTCGAGCTCCACGAATTCCACGCCGGGCTCCGGCCTGGGGTGCATGGTCCAGGCGATTACGCGCATCCCGATGCCGGCGGCGATGTGGGCGAACCGGCGTCCGACGGCTCCCAGGCCGATTACGCCGCAGGTCTTAGCATGCAGTTCGATGGATTGGCCGCGCGGCCACTCGCCGCGGCGGGTGGCGGCGTCCAACTGCGGGATGCGGCGCGCGACCCCCAGCAGCAGGGTCAGCGCATGTTCGGCGATGGAAATGGCCGAGACTCCGGGGGTGTGGGCCACGGTGATGCCGTGGCGGGCGGCGGCTGGCAGGTCCACGTGGTCGGTGCCGGTGCCCCACACGGAGATGAGGCGCAGGCGCGGACATTGGGCGATGACCCGCTCGGTGAATTTGGAAGAGGCGCGGATGTTCAAAACCACGTCGGCGGCGCCGATTCGTTCGATGAGGCGGTCTTCGGAGCCGGGCAGGGTATTGTGGTAGGCGAGTTCGGCGCGGGCGGCCAGAGCGGGCCACTGGGCGCTGGCGCGCAAGACGGTGGGGGCGTCGTCGGGGATGGCGATTCGGGGCATTTGCATTCAATTGTCGCAAAAGGTATGGTCTGGGCAAGCTAAAGCATGCCCCACCAGTGTTGAAGCTCCGTGATAATGTCCCCTACAGTCCTCGATAGAAATGTCCCCTCACCCAGCCGATTACAGGCAGGTGAGAAGGACATGGATGAGCGAGCGTGAAGCTCGGCGAGCGGGCGT
>JBAWDI010000597.1:0-16219 GCA_049590695.1 Bryobacteraceae bacterium | reverse complement strand
CGAGCACGCCCGCTCGCCGAGCTTCACGCTCGCTCATCCATGTCCTTCTCACCTGCCTGTAATCGGCTGGGTGAGGGGACATTTCTATCGAGGACTGTAGGGGACATTATCACGGAGCTTCAACAGCTCGGATGTGGCGCGGTGGCGGCGGCCGCCAGCGCCTCCGCCAGTCCACGAACTCCGATCGCCTCCGTATGCGCATCGACCCGATATCGCTCGGTCCCCGAATTGACCACGAACCGCCGCGCCGGCTTGAGATCGTCGCAGGCGATGAAGAACCCCTTCTCGGGCCGCGCCGAGAGTCCGCGCTTGATCTCGATGGCCCAGAGCCCATGTTTTGGGATTTCCAGCAGCAGGTCCACTTCCGCGCCCGCGCCGGTGCGGTAGAACAGCGGAACCGTCTGCCGGGGAGCCGCCGCAATCAGGCTCTCGATGACGAAACCCTCCCAACTGGCGCCCGATACGGGATGGCCGAGCAGCGCCTCGTGGTCGCCGATGTTCAAAAGCGCGTGCACGATCCCGCTGTCGCGTACATATACCTTCGGCGATTTGACCAGACGTTTGCCGATGTTGGCCTGGAAAGGCGCCAACCGCCGCACGAGCATCAGATCGACCAGCAGGTCGAGGTAGCGTGCCACGGTTTTCCCGTCGACCGCCAGCCCGCGGGCCAGTTGCGCGGCGTTGAACAGGCCCCCCTGCGCATGGGCAAGCATCGTCCAGAAGCGATCGAGCGTGGTCGCCGGAATGCGCGGACCAAACTGGGGTATGTCGCGCTCCAGGTAGGTGCGGATGAAATCCTGCCGCCAGATCAGACTGCGCGATTCGTCATGGGCCAGGAAGCTCTCCGGCAATCCGCCGCGCACCCACAACCGGCGGCGCAGATCGGCACCGACTTCCAGCACATCGAACGGCGATAGCTCGATATAGGCGATCCGCCCGGCCAGCGTCTCGGATTGCCGAAGCAAATCGGCCGATGCGGAACCGAGGAGCAGAAAGCGGCCAGACCGCTTGCCGTGCCGCCGGCCCTGGTCGATCAGCCCGCGCAAGGTGGCGAACAACTCCGGCACCCGCTGCACTTCATCGAGAACCACCAGATCGTCCTCATGCCCCGAGAGATAGAATGCCGCGTCCGTGAGCTTCTCTCGATCCAGATGCGATTCCAGATCCAGATAGACGCTCTTTCGCCCGTCCGCAATGGCGTGGGCAAGCGTAGTCTTACCGACCTGGCGCGGACCGAGCAGAGCCACGGCCGGCATATGGCCAAGGCGGTCACGGACCAGAGCTTCGATTCGGCGCGGTATCATCCTTGCAATTATGGCATACTGCGCCCGATTTGCAAGGATGATGTCGGGCGGGCGACATGAAAGTGGCGGATTCTCCGATTCCGTGCCTAGCCCGTCAGGGCGAAGGAGAGTAGCCCACGGCGCCAGCCGTGAGACTGGTGAGCAACCGGGGTAGCCCCCGGAGGGGGCGGAAGAACGTTCTCTCGCTCGGGGCTTGGTCGATTTCGCAATTCTCCCACGGCTCATCGATTTCGGATCGGGACGCGGAGATCCGGAGTGCCGCGACTTAGGCCCCCGCGGGTGGATCCATTGGCCAGGAGCCGTCGCGGCTCAATCCTAATACCTGAACGGCGGGAGCCGCAACCTCTTCGAATTGCACTTCGGCTTCCTGGGAACTGGCGTGGGCCGCGGTTCGCCACCGGGCACAGGCCCACACCAAGGCGAGCCCCGCCAGCGCCGTGACGAAGCGAGCCGGGTCTTCCAGCGCCTGAGGCTCATAGGCGATACTCAGGACGAGGAAATGCAGCAGAAACACAGCGCCCAGTATCGCCAGGTGAACTTGCGACTTGCCCGGGAGGTAGGAGCAGGTGAACGGGATCTTATGGAACCCGTAGAGACACAACTCGGCGAGAATCGGAGCGATCACCGCGAGTATCGCCAGGTGACCCGCGGCCGCCCGCCACGGCCATAGCCAGAAACAGAACCCCGCCGAGGCCACCCACACCGGCGCTGCCGAGAGCAGGAGAAGCGCACGCCTGCTGCCCGCCAGGCACTCGGGCACGCGGCGCGCACCGGTCACGCGGAAGGTCCAGTTTCCGCGCAGGTCCAGCGGTATGGAAAAAGCGACACGGGTTCCGATCACAGCGAAGCCCATCATGACGATGCTGGCCACCAGCAACGTTCCGAACGCCTGGCCCCATGGGTCGCCGCCCGGAGCGTCCGACAGTGGGGCCGGAGCTCCGGAATTCTTCACCAGGCAGATCGCGAACGCGAATCCTATTCCCAAATAGAAGGCCAGGATCATGCGATGCAGGCGGCTGCGCAGCAGCGTGCGCAAACTGAACTGAACGATGGCGGTTTCGACCGCGTGGCCGAAGCGCGGCAGCCACGCGCCGCCGCCGGCGCCGGCGACGATATCCGGTTCCTCCACAATTTGGCGGAGCGTGCGGACGTAAGATAGCGTGTACGCCAACGCCGTGGCGGATAGCGCGACGCCCAGGCCGATCCACGCACGCCGCGCCAGCACGGGGAGCGCCGGCGATCCGTTCAACTGCTGGAACAGGCCCAGGAACCAATAGGACGGCGACCAGGCGAGCAGCCCGCGGCCATTGGCCTCCACCAGCGCCTGCGGCGGGGCCATCACCGGTTGCAGGCAGTAGACGCAGACGATGGCGCAGAAGGCCGCCAATTGCAGGAACGAAGACGCGCGAAGAAACAGGCGCCGCGGAAGCAGTTGCGCGGCGAATCCTTGCAGGCCCAACACCGCGCAGTAGACGAACACGCCGGCCAGGAGCATGGTAGCCCAATAGACCGGGTACATCCGCGCCATGCCGGAAAGGCCGCCGCTGGCCGGAACGGTCACCTGCGCGAGCGAAATCGCCGGTTGGCCCGCCAGCCGCTGCTTGATGTGCAGCGGCAGAAGACCGGCGAGGATTGACTTCCCCTGGTTTGCCAGGACAATTCCGGCATAGCCGCCCTGGGGATTGAAAAATGCGTAGCTGGCATATCCCGAAATGTTTCCGGCGTGCATGTAGGTTCCGGTGTCCTCGTCGTAGAGCCAGGCGAGAGCGATGCGAATGCCAGGGGATGCGCCGGCGCGAAGCTGGTGAGACAACCGAAGAGCGGGCGAATCGGCGCGCAACTGCGCTTCCAGATAGGTCAGCAGGTCGCCGGCGGTTGAGCTGATGGCGCCGGCCGGTGCGAACGCGTCCATTTCCCACGGCGGAACGGGCGCGTAATGGTCGTCGTACGCCTGGATCAAGCGCTGCCGGCCCTCCGGCGGCAACCCGACAGCCGTGTCTCTCATCCCCAGCGGGCCGGTGATCCGTTGCGCCACCAGTTCCGCGTACGACCCACCGGCTCGCGCGGCGAGCGCCTCCCCCAGCAGGGCGAGTCCCAGGTTGCTGTAGACGAACGGAGGGTTGGCCTCGCGCCCGGCGCCGTGCTTTCCGACAAAAGCGTGAATGTCGATTGCATGATAGTGGGCAAAAGCGGCAGCCGGACTGGGAAAGCGCGTGCTGTTGAAGTCGTCGGGCATCGCCGGCAAGTCGGAGTGGTGCGTCGCCAGATCGAGCAGCGTGATTTCGCGGCCCACCGGTTTCGGAATTGTGCCTGCGGGCAGCAACTCGCGCACCGGCTCATCCAGGCTCGCCTTTCCTTCCACAACCATCTGCGCCAGCAGGAGACCAGTGAAGGTCTTGGTGATCGACCCGATTTGGTAGACCGAATCCGGCCGCGCGGTCCCGCACGCGTAGACGCGCCGCTCGCCGTGCTTCACGACTCCGACCACCATCCCCAAGCCGCGCGGAAGCTCCCGCGGCAACTCGCGCTTCAACAGTGGCTCGATGCCGGCTGCATCGGCCGGCGGCATGGCGGGTAGATACCCCAGTGCCGGCATGTCCACCCGCTCGGTGCCCCCGGCGCCCAGCGCCAGGGGGCCCACCAGGCCCACCACCGAATTCAGGAAAACAACCGTGAGGCCGAGCGCCGTAGCGGCCGCTGCCACCTTCGCCAGAAACATGGTGCGCGCGCGTACCGGCAGCGGCGCCAGCACCAGAACGTCGCGGCGGTCCGGGAATGTGGAATCCCAACCGATCACCGCGAACAACCCCACTACCAGCATGGTGGTTGCGATCAGGAAGTGCTCGAGGCCCCAGACCCCGAACAGCCGTATCTCGGGCGGCGTGTGGCTCGCGCCGGCACCCATGGCGGGAATGGACAGCACGATGCTCACCACGATGAGCAGCGCGGCGAACTGGCCCAGCAGCTTGTTCGAATCGCCGAGCGCATCCGCCGAGAGCAGCTCCAGATCGACCATGCGGAAGAGAAACTTGCGATAGAGCACGCGGAATTGGAGCTTCGTCATGTTGCGCCTCATGCCTGAATCAGGTCCGCAATCTCGCGCGAAATCGCGGCGGTATCCTGCTCCACCGCGAGCTGCGAGAAGATCGCTTCGAGCGTCTGCGCCGCCATCAGGGTGCGCAGATGCTCGATGGAATCGTCGGCAACCACCTTGCCGCGGTGCAGGATCACCACGTGAGAGCAGACGCGTTCCACGGTTTCGAGCTCGTGCGAGCTGAAGAGCACCACCTTGCCGCGCGCGGCCAGTTCCTGGATCAGGCTGCGCAAGACCAGGCCGGTAGCGACGTCGAGGCCGGAGAAGGGTTCGTCGAGCAGGATGAGATCGGGATTGTGCAGCAAGGCGGCCGAGAGCAGCACTTTCTGCCGCATGCCCTTCGAGTAAGCGGAGATGGGCACGTGCCGGTCGCCGTGAAGGGAGAGGAGGCGGAGGAGTCCATCGATGCGATCGGCGGTTGGCTTCGCGGGCAGGCCGCGCAACTGGCCCACCATTGCGAGGTACTCCAGGCCGCTCAGGTGCGCGTAGAGATGCGGCTCCTCGGGCACGTAGCCCATGCGCTGCTTGTAGGCGATCAGGTCGCGCTGAATCCGCTCCCCGTGGAAGAGGATCTCGCCCGAGGTGGTCTCCATCAGGCCGGTGATCATCTTCATGGTGGTGGACTTACCGGAGCCGTTGGGACCCAGGTAGCCGGTGATCTCGCCGGCGCGTGCGGTGAAGCTCACCGAATCCACGGCTGCGATACCCAGAAATCGTTTGGTGATGTTGCGCAGTTCGAGCATGGCGATTACCCCTATGTAGCAAACTACAGTCTACGCTGTCAAGTAGCATCCTACATAGGGTACAATCTCCGTATGGTAGCCGAGCCCACGCTTTCGCACACCGCCGCGCTGATCCTGCAGGCCATCCATACGGGAGATGGCTATGGCTTCAGCGTGATGGAAATGACCGGTCTTCCCAGTGGCACGGTCTATCCGGCCATGCGCCGGCTGGAGCGGGATGGCCTCATCCGGTCGCAATGGGAGCGGCAGTCCATCGCGGACGCGGGCCAGCGGCCGCCCAGGAAGTATTACAAGCTCACCCGGCCGGGCCAGGCGACGTTGGAGGCCTCCGAGCGGCGGTATCCGCTGCTCGCCAAGTTGGCGCGGGTGGAGGTCGAGCGGCGATGAGGATTCACCTTGCGATTCTACGGAGCGCCGCCTGGCTGGTTCCCGGCGAGCAACGCGCGGAATGGCTTGCCGAGTGGAGCGCCGAACTCTGGCACGTCCGGCAGTGTGGCGAACGGCGGACCACCGGCTTCTGTCTGGGATCGTTCCGCGACGCGTTCTGGCTGCGGCGGAACAGCCCGCCGGACGCGCAGCCCTGGTTGCGCTTCGAATCACCGGCGCGGTGTCTCGGGTTCCTCGGCCTGGCGGTGGCAGTGTGCGTACTATGCGCGCTTCGCTTCCACAGCCCCGACCTTCGCTTCCATAGCCCCGGCCTTTCGCTGCCGCCAATCTGGCTGGCGCTTCTGGTGATGCTGTCTCAGGCTGTGTCGGGCCTGCCTGCGCTGGTGGCAACTACATCCCTCCGGTTGGGGGAGTATCCGGCGAATCGCTGCGGTTGGCGCTGGGTGTTTTTCGCGGGCAAGATCGCGCTCCTGCTGCCACTGGTTTTCTTCGGCGCGCTGGACCTGTGGCCCGTCGCCGGCCCGCCGCTCCGTGGCACTTGCATGATGGTTGGGTACGTGATCGCATTCCGGTGGGCGCTGATCGACCAGCGGCGGCGCTGCCCGGAATGTCTCCGGCTGCTGGCGCACCCCGCGCGGATCGGGCGGATTACCGAAACGTTCCTCCAATGGTACGGGACAGAGTTCGCATGCCCGAAAGGCCATGGACTACTGCACGTCCCGGAGACCCCGGCGATTTCGTTGCCCACGCAGCGCTGGGTACACCTGGACCGGTCCTGGAGCGGGTTGTTTCTGTAACCCTCGCTTCCGCGCCAAGCACTTACTCGTTCACATGCACCACCTGCGCCGGCTCGAATCCATTAAAGCGCGTGGCGGAGGCGTTGCTGTAGGCGCCAATGTTCTCCGAGTAGAGCAGATCGTCGATCTCCAGCCTCGGCAATTCCTCGGATTGCACAATGGCGTCCATGCCGTCGCAGGTCTGCCCGAAGACTGTGCAGATTTCCGTCTCGCTCTTCTGGAACGCCTTGAGCCGATACTGGCAGTGGTCGAATACGATGCCGGAAAACGTGTGATACACGCTGTCGTCGATGTAGTAGCAGGTCTTGCCGTCGCGGACGGCCTTGCCGATGATGCGCGCGATGGCGGTGGCGGCGGTGGCTACCAGGAAGCGGCCGGGCTCAGCCAGAATCTCGATGTCCTTGGCGAATAGCCGGCCGATTTCCGAGTTGATCTTCCTCGCGAGCACCGGGAAGGGCTTGACGCACGCGTCGTAAGGTACCGGGAAGCCGCCGCCGATGTCGAGGATCTTGATCTCGTGGCCGCGGGATCTAGCTTCCTGCATCACCGCCGCCGCGATGTTCAGGGCTTGCACGAAGTTGTCGAAATTGGTGCACTGGCTGCCGACGTGGAAGCTCAGACCCTCCACCACCAGCCCGATGCGGAAGGCTTCGAGGATCAGGTCCACGGCCTCGCCGGTGTCGCAGCCGAACTTGCTCGACAGCTCTACCATGGAGCCGGTGTTGGGAACGCGCAACCGCAATACCAGGCCGGCATGGGGCGCGTACCGTTTGATCTTGCGCAGCTCATCCAAGTTGTCATAGGTGAGGAGCGGCTTGTACTCGTCGAGCGCTTCGAGCGTTTGCTTGGGCTTGATGGGGTTGGCGTAGATGATTTTGTCCCAGATGAAATCCTGGCGCTCCTTGGCCGGGAGGTGCTGGATGTTCTCGTGGACCAGCATGAATTCGGGGAGCGAAGCGACATCGAAGCTGGCGCCGGCGCGGTAGAGCGTGCGTATGATTTCCGGCGCGGGATTGGCTTTCACGGCGTAGTAGGCCTGCACTTTCGGCAAACGCCTGCGGAAGGCGGCGTAATTGCGGCGAATGGCGTCGTGGTCGATCACCACGACGGGGGTGCCATACCGTTTCGCGATGGCGAGCAGTTGTTTCCTGGTCATGGATCAATCCAGGACGGGGTCGGAGCCGTCCACCATTTTCAGTTTGGTGTGGAGAAAGTACTCCTTGGTCAACGCCTTGATCATTTTTCCGCGCTGGGTGTAGAGGCGGCGCAGCTTGCGGGGCTTGTGCCGGGCCAGCGCGTAGTGGGTGAGGAGCGGCATGGCGATGGTGGTGTCGGTGTAGCAGACCACGGCGTCGGGGAGGCGGTCCGGATCCACCTTGCCCCAGCTTACGGCCTCGCTGGGCGTGGCGCCGCTTAGGCCGCCGGTGTCGGGGCGCGCGTCGGTCACTTGCAGGAAATAATCCTGGCCGTATTCCTTGATGCGCAGCACTTCCTGAATCTGCGGCTCGGTCTGGAGGGTGAAGTTCTTGGGGCTGCCGCCGCCCCACAGGACCACGGCGCTCTTGCCGCCCGCGCGCTTGGCGGCCAGCACAATAGCTGTCGTCTCGTTGACGTCGATGGAGGCATTCACGCGCAGCTTGTTGCCGCGCAGCTCGACGCCGGCCACGTTCATGCCGATGGTGGAATCGCCCGGCGAAGAGGTGTAGCAGGGCACCCCGGCGCGGTACGCGGCGGCCAGCACGGAGACGTCCTTGACCCCGGCTTTGCGCTCCCACTCGGCGGCATATTTTCCGAGCAGGTAATGCAGCTCGGCGGTGCCCATCTCTTTCTGAAATTCAGGCTGGATAAGAATGGCGCGCAGAATCTCGTCGGTCGCCATGAGGCAATCGCTGTAACCGAGAAGCACGTCGTAGACGCGCACGATGTCGTTGTCGCGCAGCTCGGTGTCGTCCATCTTGAAGCTGCCCACGCGCACGGGGTAGTTCAGCGCGAAGTGCAGGTCGTGATAGAGGATGGCGCCGGTGGAGACGATCCAATCCACAAAACCGGCCTTGATGAGCGGGACGATGGAAGAGCAGCCGAGGCCCGCCGGGGTGAGCGCGCCGGAGAGGCTCATGCCGATGGTCACATCCGGTTCGAGCATCTTCGCCACAAAAAGCTGGCAGCCTTCCTTGAGGCGCGCGGCGTTGTACGCCAGAAACGCGTTATCGATGATGTCGGCCAGCTTCTCCTTGCCCGTGAGGTTCTTGGGCAGAATGCGTTGGCCGGAGAGGTACTTGTCGCGGTTGGGGCACGTCTTCTTCTTGAGCCAGTCCGGCATTTCGGACAGGTCCTCGCGGTAGCGGCGGTTGGTGGGCGGAGTTTTGACCATGGTTGGTAAGCTAACGATTTTAGCGCGGAACCTTCCCTGCGCGGTTTTCATGTTAAGATTCGGCTTGCAGTGATGGCGCCGATTTCGCACAGCTTCGAGGACGAGACGCCGGAGGCCAAGGCGCGTTGGTTTCGGAGTCTCACCGTAGACGAGCGAATCGCGATGCTGTGCGCGTGGACGGACCTCATCCTGGAGAACAACCCCGGGATAGCGGAGCGGAAGGATGCTCAACCGGTTACAGGGCGTATTCGCGTCCTTACACTCCCACGACGTTAGGCGGTCACGCAAGAATGCGTCGCATCTGCCTGACCATGTGACACCATCCATGGATTGTGGGGCAGGATTGCATCCTGCGCGCCGGTTTTCAACCGGTGCTGGTCGGGCTGTTTACAAGAGATTCGGGCGGGTTACCAACCCGCCGGACCCAGAGGGTACCCCTGCAAACCCGCCCCACAGTTCTTGCCGGATTTCAGTTTCCGGGAAAAGTATGTGGCATTGGGCACGAGTGCCTGCGCCACAAAGGCGTGGCTGATGGCGAAACCGCACATGGGAACCGAACAGACTCCCGCCTCCCTCGGCTTCTCCATGCCCGCCGAATGGGAGACCCACGAAGCCACCTGGCTGGCATGGCCGCATAACCCGACGGATTGGCCGGACAAGCTCGACACCATCCGCTGGGTCTACACCGAGATGGTGCGCAGGATTTCGCCGGGCGAGACCATCCGCATGTTGGTCAACTCCCGCAGCGAAGAGAAGCTGGCCCGCCGGTACCTGACCCGCGCGGGCGTTGACGCGCGCGGCGTCGAGTTCATCGTGCATCCCACCAACCGGGGCTGGACTCGCGATAGCGGCCCGGTGTTCGTGCGCCGCAACGTTCGCCGCCGGCTCGAAACCGCGATCGTGCATTTCCATTTCAACGCGTGGGCCAAGTATCCCGATTGGCGCAAGGACCGCCGCGTGCCAGACGCCGTCGCCAAGCGGCTCGGGAAGCGGCTGTTCCACGCGCAATCGAAGGGCAGCCCGTTGGTGCTCGAAGGCGGCGGCATCGAAGTGAACGGCCGCGGCACACTGCTCACTACCGAGGAGTGTTACGGCGATGCCCATACGCAGGTTCGCAATCCGGGGCTGGGCCGCAAGGAATTCGAGGAGACCTTGCGGGGTTACCTCGGCGCGACCAACATCTTCTGGCTGGGCGGCGGCGTGGCCGGCGACGACACTCATGGGCACGTCGATGACATCTGCCGCTTCGTGAATGCCAGGACGGTGGTGCTCATCAAAGAGGATGACCCCAAGGACATCAACTTTCGTCCGCTGGCGGAGAACTGGGAACGGATCACGGACTTGCGGCTGGAGGACGGCTCGAAACCCGAGGTGGTGGCGCTGCCCATGCCGGGGCCGCTCTACTTCGATGGCGACCGCCTGCCGGCGAGCTACGCCAACTTCTACATCTCCAACGCCGCCGTGTTAGTCCCGACCTTCAACGACCCCAACGACCGGGTGGCGCTGGGCATACTCGGGGAACTCTTCCAGGACCGCATGGTGGTGGGGATTCATGCCGTCGACCTGGTGCTGGGGTTCGGCACGCTGCACTGCCTGACTCAGCAGCAACCGGGGTAGCGCCGGCGATCTTGTCGCCGGTGGGGTTATCCGGACTGGAAAAGACACCGGCGGCAAAGACCGCCGGCGCTACCCTGCGATCTCTTCCAACACGCGCGCCAGCTCGGCGGCCGGGTCAACCGAGCGCGTGATCTGGCGGCCCATCACCAGGTAGTCGGCGCCGTCGCGGATGGCTTCAGCGGGGGTCGCCACGCGCTTCTGATCGCCCTTTGCGGCGCCGGCGGAGCGGACACCCGGCGTCACCAGGATCGCTTTCGGACCCACGATCCGGCGCACGGCCGCGGCTTCGAGAGGGGAGGCTACAATGCCGTCCATGCCGGCTTTCATGGCTTGGCGCGCGCGCCGCTCCACCAGGTCGGAGACTTCACAAGCGTAGCCCAGGTCGTCGAGGTCGGCTCGGCCGAAACTCGTCAGCACGGTGACGGCCAGCAGCTTCAGACCGCTCGTGGCCCGACCCTCGACCGCCGCGCGCATCACCGAGCCCACCGCGTGCACGGTGAGGAAGCGAACGCCGGTGCGCGCCACTTGGGCCACGGCCCGCTTCACGGTCTCGGGGATGTCGTAGAACTTCAGGTCGAGGAAACCCTCTCTGCCTTGCCCCAGCAGCTCGCGGACGAAATCCATGCCGGCGGCGGCGTAGAGCTCCATGCCGACTTTGTAGAAACTGGCGCTGCCGCCGAGCCGCGCAACGAGCGCGCGCGCTTCCGCGGCCGATTCGACATCCAGGGCGACGATGATGGGGTTCGGTTTCATGTCAGGCGGATAGGTTTCTCCTGGCGCTCGAGCACGCGGCCGACGCGATAAGCGCCTTCGAGTTGCGCCGCGTCCGCCTCACTCAGCGCGATCAGCAGGCCCCCGGAGGTCTGCGGATCGTAGAGCAGGTCTTCGATCTCGCGCGGCAGTGGGCGAAGCGTCTCCACGGCGCAGGCGGCGAATTCACGGTTGTTCTTCAATCCGCCGGGAATTGCGCCCTGGCGGGCGTACTCCAGTGCGCCGGGCAAAAAGCGAAGGCTGTCCACGGCGATTTCGAGCGTGACACCGCTGGCCAACGCCATCTCGCGCGCGTGGCCGATCAAGCCGAAGCCAGTGACGTCGGTGCAGCCGTGGACGTCGAAGCGCAACATCTCTTCGCAGGCGCGGCGGTTCAGCGTGAGCATGGATTCAATCGACGCCTCGACATCCTCGGGCTTCGCGATGCCGCGCTTGAGGGCCGTGGAAATCACTCCGGTGCCGAGGCGCTTGGTGAAGACCAGGGCATCGCCGGGGCGTGCGCCGGTATTGGCTTTGACGCGCGCGGGATGGATGACGCCGGTCACGGCATAGCCGAACTTGATTTCGTCGTCGGCCACGCTATGGCCGCCCAGGATGGAGCAGCCGGCCTCGTGCATCTTCTCGGCGCCGCCTCGGAGAATCTGCGCGAGATCGGCGAGATCGCCTTTCGCCGGCCAGGCCACGATGGAGAGCGCGGAGATGGGGCGGCCGCCCATGGCGTAGACGTCGCTGAGCGCGTTGGCGGCGGCAATGGCGCCGAAGGTGTAGGGATCGTCGACGATGGGGGTGAAGAAATCCACGGTCTGCACCAGGGCACACTCCGGCGTCAGCTTGTACACGCCGGCATCGTCGGCGGTGTCAAACCCAATCAGCACGTTTTCATCGGCCCAGCGGGGCACGGTGGCCAAGACCTGGTCCAATAACTTTGGACTCAACTTGGACGCTCAACCCGCGGCCTTTACGTGGGCCGTCAGTTTGCGGAGCTGCGTGGTATCGTCCATGCGAGTGTCCTTACTATAATAACGAGGATGCGATCGACTGCACTTCTTTCGGCTGCCTTGCTTCTGGGATTGGTGTTCACGCTGGGATCGCGGGAGCCGCCAACCGACCCGCGCCTGAAGAGGGCGTCCCGCGCCGGAGAACGGAACGGCTGGATCCAGGTACACCTGGAGGGGACGCCGGGCGAGATTGGTTTCCAGCACGGGTACCTGCTGGCGCCGGAAATCAAAGACACGTTGCAGGACATCTCCATCGAGATGGCGCACGATGAGAAGAAGCCCTGGGAGTTCTTCCGCAAGACGGCGCAGGAGGTCTTCTGGCCGCACATCGAGCAGGAGTATCGGGATGAGCTGACGGGCATCGCCGAAGGGTTGAAGGCGCGCGGCGCGGCGCTGGACATATGGGACGTGGTGGCGCTGAACGCGTGGCTGGAGCTGCCCTACTACGACAAGTGGCTCGACCGGGGCAAACCGCCGGCCGCCGCCGGCCCGGGAGACCATTGCAGCGCGTTCGTGGCCACGGGCAGCTACACCAAGGACGGGCGCGTGGTGATCGGGCACAACAATTGGACCAGCTATGCCTCGGGCGAGCGCTGGAACATTATTTTCGACATCGCGCCGGAGAAAGGGAGCCGGATTCTCATGGACGGCATGCCGGGGCTGATCCACAGCGGCGACGATTTCGGAGTGAACGCGGCGGGAATTATTATCACCGAAACGACGATCAGCAATTTCAGAGGGTTCGACCCCGATGGCGTTCCGGAGTTCGTGCGGGCGCGCAAGGCCATGCAGTACGCCGCTTCCATCGACGATTTCGCGCGGATCATGAAGGAAGGCAACAACGGCGGGTACGCCAACAACTGGCTGGTGGCCGACCGCAAGACCAACGAGATTGCCAGCCTCGAGCTGGGGCTGAAAAATGTGACGCTGGAGCGCACCAAGGACGGCTTTTTTGTGGGCGCGAATTTTCCGGTGGATGCGACGCTGACCAAAGAGGAAACCACTTTCGATCCGGCGGACAAGAGCACGAGCCAGAGCGCGCGGCACCAGCGCTGGCTGACGCTGATGGAGCAGAATAAGGGCCGCATCGACGTGGCCGCGGGGCAGAGGTTCCTGGCGGACCACTTCGACGCGTACGAAGGCAAGATACTTCCCAGCGAGCGCACACTTTGCGGGCACATCGAGCTTTCGCCGCGCGGGATGGGGACCTGGGAGCTGCCCCACGCGCCCTCGGGAGCCGTTCAGAACAAGGTGACGGACGCGGCGGGCGCGGAGAAGATGTCGCTGACCGCCGCGCTGGGGCACGCCTGCGGAATGGGGTTCAAAGCGGCGCGGCACCTGGCGCAGTACCCCGATTTCGCATGGCAGAAGGACATTCTGCGGGACATGCCGGCGCGCCCGTGGACGCGGTTTACGGCGCGGTAGCGCCGGACTCCAAGATCAAAGGCGCGGGCGGGTTGGCAACCCGCCGCAGGATACCATCCTGCCCCACAAAGTTCTTGCTCATTTCGTCAATTCGAAGGACACTGTGGTTTAAGGAGATGGCCCATTGGAACGAAACGGGCGCAAAGGCTCGCTGGTGATGGAGCCGACGGAGCGGTGGACACCGCAAGTGGCCAGCGACCTCTATGATGTCGCGAGCTGGGGCAAGGGCTACTTCTCGGTAAGCGACGGCGGGCACGTCCGGGTTCACCCGGAAAAGGACCCCGCCCGATCGATCGACCTCAAGGAACTGATCGATACGCTGGTGCTGCGAGGGATCGGCCTCCCCATCCTCATTCGCTTCGCCGATATTCTGAAACACCGGCTGAGCGAGCTGCACGGCGCATTCGACACCGCCATCGCCGAGCACAAGTATCAGGGCGGCTACTGTTGCGTGTACCCCATCAAGGTCAACCAGCAGCGGCAGGTGGTGGAAGAGGTTCTGGAATTCGGCAAGCCGTTCCATTTCGGCCTGGAAGCCGGCTCCAAGCCCGAGTTGATGGCGGTGATGGCGCTGGCGGATAACGACACCCCCATCATCTGCAACGGCTTCAAAGACGATGAGTACATCGAGATGGCCATGCTCGCCCAGAAAGTGGGCCGCCAGATCATTCCAGTGGTGGAAAAGTATACCGAGCTGCACCTCATCCTGAAATACAGCCAACGGGTGGGAGTGCGGCCGGTCATCGGGCTGCGCGTCAAGCTGGCCAGCCGCGGCTCGGGGCGGTGGAAGTCTTCGGGCGGGTACCGGTCGAAGTTCGGCCTCTCCGCCACCGAGGCCATGCGCGCGCTCCAGGAGCTAAAGGACCTCGGCATGGCCGACTGCCTCAACCTGCTGCACTTCCACCTGGGCAGCCAGATCACCAACATCCGTCAGATCAAGGCGGCAGTGAACGAAGCGGTGCGGGTCTACGTGGACCTGGCGCGCGCCGGCGGCGGCCTGAAGTACCTGGACGTCGGCGGCGGCCTAGGCGTGGACTACGACGGCTCGCAGACGGATTTCGAATCGAGCGTCAATTACACGCTCCAGGAATACGCCAACGACATCATCTACCACGTGCAGAACGTGTGCGACGAAGTAGGGGTGGCGCACCCCACCATCGTCACCGAAAGCGGCCGCGCCATCGCCGCCTATCACAGCGTGCTGGTATTCAACGTGTTGGGAGTGGCCGGAATGGGCGAGGCCGACGTGCCGCCCGAGCCGCCGCCCGACGCCGAGCAGCCGCTCATCGACTTGCAGGAAACCTACCGCTCGCTGACCGCGAAAAACCTGCTGGAAAGCTACCACGACGCGCAGCAGGCGCTCGACCAGGCACTCAACCTGTTCAGCCTCGGTTACCTCTCGCTCGACCAGCGTTGCATCGCCGAAAACCTCTACTGGGCGATTTCGCGAAGAATCCAGAGGATGGCGCGCGAGCTGGATTATTTCCCCGAGGAGCTGGAGGGCATCGACGCCATGCTCTCGGACACCTACTTCTGCAACTTCTCGCTGTTCCAGAGCATGCCGGATAGCTGGGCCATCAAGCAGCTTTTCCCCATCATGCCGATTCACCGGCTGGAGGAAGAGCCGACGCGCCCCGCCGTGCTGGGCGACATCACCTGCGATTCGGACGGCAAAGTGGACGCGTTCATCGACCGCCGGGACGTGAAGCGCACGCTATTGCTGCACACCTTCAACGGCGGCGATTATTACCTGGGGGCGTTCCTGCTGGGCGCTTACCAGGAAATACTGGGCGACCTGCACAACCTGTTCGGCGACACCAACGCCGTACACGTCCGCCTGGGGCCCGCCGGCGACGTGATGCTGGATTCGGTGATCAAGGGCGATACCGTGCGCGAGGTGCTGAACTACGTGCAGTTTTCCTCGGATTCGCTGGTGGCGAAACTGCGCCGGGACGTGGAAACGGCCTTGCGCGAGAGCCGTCTCACCTACGAGGAAAGTGGCGCGCTGCTCAAGTTCTACGAGGAAGGCCTGCACGGGTACACGTACCTCGAAGACGTGCACGAGCAGTAGGGATCCCCCGAGAATCGACTCGCAGCACCGGCGCGGCGCGGACTCTCAGTCCGCCGCGCCACGCGGCCGGAGATGAACGCCTGGCCGCGATTTTTTTTCCGACAGCGGTAACATGCGTCTCGCCGGAATCGTCTTGGTAAGTGGAGGGACAAACATGACGAAGAGATCGCTACTTTTGCTTGGGGTGCTGGCTATGTCCATTCTGTCCATCGCGAGCGCCAAGTCCTACACCATCACCTTTACCAGCCCGACCATGGTGGGCAGCAGCCAACTGGCGGCGGGCGACTATACGTTGAAAGTGGACGGATCCAACGCCGTTTTCACCAATGTGAACAGTAACAAGAGTGTCACGGCGCCCGTCAAGATCGAGAACGGCGCTCAGAAGTACAACGTGACATCGGTTGAGACCACCATGAATGGCGCCGCCCAGCACATTAACGACATCCAGTTGGGCGGATCCACCACCAAGCTCGATTTCAACTAACTCCTGAGGTAGGGCAGGCCATCGTTCTCGGTGGCCTGTTGGGATGGGCCTTCGGCCCGCGAAATTTCATGAAAAACTGGCATCCTGGCAGAGGTGGGAGCGGTGAGGTCGGTTTGGCAGTGAAGAAGTTGAGATCGTTGGCCTGTTTGACCCGGAG
>JBAWDI010000596.1:0-9208 GCA_049590695.1 Bryobacteraceae bacterium | reverse complement strand
CGGTCGACCGGCCCATCGGAGGTTTCCACCACCGCGGACTCCTCTTTGCGAACCTTCCGCTTGCGCAGCCGATCGAGGCAGATGTTAGTCACGATGCGGTACAGCCAGGTCTGAAAGCTGCAATCGAAGCGGAACGAATCGAGGCTCCGATAGACCCGGAGGAAGGCTTCCTGGTAGACATCGCGCGCATCTTCCGTGGACCGCAGCAAGTTCATGGCGAGCCGAAGGACACTCTGGTCGTGAGCGCGGACCAGTTGCTCGAAGGCGTCCTGGTCGCCGCGCTGGGCCGCCCGGATCAGCGAATCAGTCTGGGGGCTCAATCGGGCGCCTATTGCCGCGGCTGCATCCTGAGCCATAAACTACGTTACTAGTCTACGGGGCTTCGCGGGGTGCAAGTGACAGCGGCGGTTGCCAACCGCCGCGCAGGATGCAATCCTGCCCCACAGAAGCCCATACCACCTGCCTGTGAGATTGGACGGGCCAGCGGGGAAATGGTCACGATGGGGTTAGGGCACCCGGTGGCTTGCGTAAAAAGCCCCGGTGATTGTCGGAAATGCAGCAAAACGGTCGCAAAGTGATGTAATTAGACATGGAAAGCTGCGTGCAGGAAACGCCCCGATGCCCAATGAGACGCTGACCATCATCGATAATCGAACAGAGCAGAGCTATTCAATCCCGATTTCCCATGGCACGATTCGCGCCATGGACCTTCGCCAGATCAAGACCGGTCCGGGGGACTTCGGCCTGATGACCTACGATCCGGCGTTCATGAACACGGCATCCTGCCAGAGCGCCATCACCTACCTGGACGGCGACAAAGGAATCCTGCGGTATCGCGGCTATCCGATTGAGCAACTGGCGGAGCACTGCACCTTTCTGGAGGTGGCTTATCTGTTGCTCCACGGCGAATTGCCGGCCGCGGAGGAGTTGGAGTATTGGAACTGCGAAGTGATGCGCCACGCCATGACGCACGAGAACGTGAAGAAGTTCATGGACGGTTTTCACCACGACGCGCACCCCATGGGAGTGTTGATCAGCACGGTAGCGGCGCTCTCGACGTTCTATCCGGAGGCGCGCAACATCGGCGACCCCAAGTGCCGGCGCAGGCAGATCATCCGGCTGATCGGCAAGATGCCGACGCTGGCGGCGCACGCCTACCGGCACCGGCTGGGGTTGCCGTACGTGTACCCCGATCCGGACCTGGGCTACACCAAGAACTACATGAACATGCTGTGGAGGCGGACGGAGCCCACGTATGTAGCCAACCCGGTGCTGGCGCGGGCGCTGGAGGTGCTCTTCATTCTCCATGCGGACCACGAGCAGAATTGCAGCACCAGCACGATGCGCGCGGTGGGCAGCTCGCACGCCGATCCGTTTGCGACGACCGCGGCGGCCATCGCGGCGCTCTCCGGGCCGCTGCACGGGGGCGCCAATGAAGAGGTGCTGCGCATGCTGGATGAAATCGGCTCGAAGGACCGCATCCCGGCCTTCATCGAGCAGGTGAAGAACGGCCAGCGCAAGCTGATGGGGTTCGGCCACCGGGTGTACAAGAACTACGATCCGCGGGCGCGCATCGTCAAGCGCGTGGCCGAGGAGGTGTTCGAGGTGACGGGGCGCAACCCGAAGATCGACATCGCGCTGGAACTGGAGCGGATCGCGCTTTCCGACGACTACTTCATCAAGCGCAAGCTATACCCCAACGTGGATTTCTATTCGGGGATTATTTATCAGGCCATGGGCTTCACGCCGGACCAGTTCACGGTGCTGTTCGGGATTCCGCGCACGGTGGGGTGGCTGGCGCAATGGCAGGAAATGCTGGAAGACCCGGAACAGAAGATCGCGCGGCCGCGGCAGATTTACACGGGGCAAGAGAAGCGCGATTTCGTGCCGATGGGGCAGAGGGGGCAGAGGGAGATGGCGCGCGTGTAGGGCATTCATAACGCCCACGGGGGCCTGTAGGGCGGACTACCAGGGCATGCGGCAGGGATGGTAGTTCGCTTCCCGCTGGAATACGCGAACCAGGCTCCTTGCTGGCATCGAAAGCAGACCCACTGGGGCCACGTCCTGCGAGCGATATTTCATGGTTTTGGCCCATTGTTTGGTGAAGCCCCGGACCAGTTGAAGCCTCGACCGGGTCCGGAGAAAACCGTGGCGTCCGATTTCGGGCCGGAATCCCCTCCCCCAGCATCGCGACAACTACCCTGTCGCCGAAAGGCGCGCGGAACTTCTTAATGAGGTCGAAGACCAGGCTGCCTTGATCTCGGACCGAACCGTGGGTCTCCCTTCGCGAGAGCCGAAACGCGGCCGGCTTCCGTCGGGGAAAGCCACTTACCGTGCGCTTTCTCGGACAGCGGTCCGGCTGGCCCGACTACCCAGATAACCTCACTGTGCTGAACCCACTCAGCCACATGTGGGAGGAGGAGATGCTCCTTTGGCTCAAAATGTTCGGCCGGCGATTCCAGCCAGAGAACCGGCGATTTGTCCAACGCGTTGAGAAAATCTCCCCGGTTGCCGCCTTCCAAGATCGCGTAAACGGCCGGAAACGACAACGCCCACGCGAGCATGTCGAGCAGTTTGGCAAGGTCGGCCGGGTGGTTCCTGGTTTCAAGAAACCAACGGCGCGTCTCGGTGGACGAAAGGCAACGTAAGAGCGCACCGAGGCCGACCGATCCATCCGCCGACAGCGCGTACGCGGCTTCGGCGGCCCACTCGATGGTACCGTCGCCGATCACGGCTTTCGCCACGTTGCGGATGGACTTCAGCACACTGGCCCATATTCCGCGAAGGTGCGCCGAACGGCGAATCCGGAAAACCGGGACCGGACGCCTCCGGCCGGCTAGGTCGACCCAGATCACCCTGCCCGGATCGATCCCCGCCCGATTCACCGCCGAAAGCAGCTTGGCGGCCCTGCCGGCGGCGTCGTGCACGATACGCGAACCGGTCCTGGTCCTGAAGCGGAGAGCCTCGCGGAGCACCAGAGCCGCCGCGGCCGAGCCGCAGCCCAGGACAGTCGAGGTTTCATCGAGAATCGGCATTGGCAGCCTCGTCGTTGGGGGCGGTTGCCGCCGTATCCGGCGCCCCTTGGAATTCGTGCGCGCCATTCCCGCGTTTCTGGAACTCCCTAAAAAGCGGCGGCCGGCGGGCCTTGAACGCCGGCCAAGCGACGAACAACGGCGACTCGGGGTAGGACGTCGACAGAGCGGCGGCCACGGTTTGGCAAACCAACCTTCTCTCGGGGCGAACCTTGATCCTCTGGGATTTGTAGTCCAAGACCTCCGCGCGGTCCTTGGGGCTCAACTGCTCAACGATGCGCTCCACCGCCGCCACGCGCAGCTTCAAATCGCGGACCGCCCGTCTGGCCGCGCCGCAGTCCAGAAGGCAGGCGTTCTCCATCTGAACCTCGATTCCCGTCAGGAAGCACCTGGGCATCTGAAAACCCCCTGAAAGTAACGGTACGCCCGGGCGCGTCGGGAAACCACAGAAACTGTTGCCGCCAAATGGGCGATATTTCAATTGGAGATTGCAATTGGAATAGAACTGTGCCATTATCCGAATCAGGGTCCGGCAATGGAATACCTTTCACCGGACCGGGTCCGCGGCCGGTCCGGGCGATGTACGGCGGAACTGGAACGGATCCTTGCGGCCAAGGCACTGGCTGGCGAGCCAAAGGCGCGTCAGGGGAGATTCTTCCGCGACGCCGTGGCCCGCCTCCGCTCAAGAAACGACCCCTCCGAGTTCGACGCCCTGTACCGGGTTCAGGCCGCGCAACTCAAGTTCGAGGTGGAGGACAAGTTCCGCAGGTTCTATCTGCGCCCGGGCCGATCGCTAGAATTCGTGTTCACGCTGGTGCATGAGTCGGAGCTTCCCACCTACGGTATGGAAGACACCGGCGCATCCCCGCGGCTGGCTGGTCACTGCGTGCTTGTGCGCGACCTCGGTGAAGAAAGCGTCGGGGTAATCGAGCAGGTTACAGAAGACGTGCAGCCGTATCTGGAAAGGGTCGTCTCCGCGTGCGTGGACGCGAAGTTTGGAGCTTACGCAGGGCCACCGGAGCTCAGGCTCGATGACATCGCCGGTTGGTTCTGTGACAACAGTCCCGCGTACCGGGAGATCGAGAATGTGGTAACCCGCCACTCGCAGCGGGGTTGGGCGATCTCGAACCCGTTGAACCCGTCCACCAAGCGGGTACTCGCTCTAAAGGTGAAACGAGCCGCGAACGGCGAGGCTGTGGTCTCCACGACGGAGTACTGGTATCTGAGGTGGTGGGGAACGAGAGAGGGGAGCTACGTCTACCCCTATCGCGAGACGAACCACCAGTTATATATTCTGCATCTGGAACCCGGCAACTGGCGGGTGTACCAAAACCTGAGACCTCCTCCGCGATCCTCGGTTTCCTCGAGAGGGCATCAAAAGAGGCGGCGGTTTGCGAGCGGTGCGGAGCACCAGGAGCGGAGGCTTAAAAGGCCGGATGGGAATTTGTAAGTTATGTCGAGAGGCATTCTGTTCCCAGTATTGCTATTCTAGGAAGTCACGGAAACAAGGAGGATTTCACATGCAGTTCCGAAACGTTTTGCTCGCGGCCCTTGTTTGTACTACGATTGCCGTCTTTGCCCAAGCCCAGGTTACGCTGGACGGGCCCTTCCAGGTGAGCTATCCAGCCAACCCAGGGGCTGGGGAGGTACCCACAATATGAACACTCGGTCACTAGGTGTGGTCTTTTTCTCCCTTTTCATGGCTCAGGCGGTTTTCGCTGGCGCCGCTTCGAACTGCGTGAGTAGAGCCAATGTCAGCGATGGGAGCGGCGGTTATTTCACGGGATTCGATTGCAACTTTTACCACGAAGCCGTTTACCCGTTCGATTTGACCAGCTTTATGACTAACGGTGGCGCCTCGCTCCCCGAAAACGCGCTTGTGCCCGGCTACATCGTCTGGACGACCGACGCGTCTGACGTCACCAACCAGACGCTGACTGACCCCGGCGCAATTAAGGACGTATTGGACTTTGACGCCAACATACTGGCGGGAACGGGCAGCAGTCAGGTGTATGTCTATTGGCCGGGTGGTCCGGCCATTCCGACCGTTGCCACAATGATCGCTGCGGGGTTCTTGGTTCTACCTTATAACCCCTCAGGCATCGAACTCTTCGACCCCGGCGACAACTTACATACATTCACCATCCACGACAACCTTACACTGGACGGGCCCTTTCTGGTGAGCTATGCAGCCAACCCCACGGCTGGGGAATCAATTGTCAACCTTATCAACACCGGCGCCAATGGGGCTCCTCTTCTGGGTCCCGGATTCGGCGCCGCCGCGGGGAATACCTGCGTCAACGTATACACGTTTGACCCGGGTGAGGAGTTGATCGCGTGCTGCTCTTGCCTGCTCACACCAGATCAGGTCGTCAACCTGGGGGTTAACGCCGACCTCACGATCAAGACTCAGACCGGCGTTGTTCCGAGCTCGGTCACGATCAAGCTGCTCAACACGCTGGCCGGACCTACAGGCACAGCGACTAGCTGCACCAACTCCGCCGCCTTAGCGGGAGGGACCAACTTCCCTCTAGCACCCGGACTGGTTGCCTACGGCACGACCCCGCAGCAGCTAACCGGAACCGGCGTGTATAGCATGGTGGAACACCCGTTCATTCCGGCAACTCTGGGCGTCACCGGTGTAAACAACGAACTGGCGAGCATCACCGGCCTCTGCGCCAGCCTCGCTGGCAACGCTAGCGGCTACGGCATTTGCCTGCAGTGCCGTCCGGGCGCTCTGGGCGCTGCCAAGCTGTAGTTCCCACCCGCCTGTTTCCAGCAGTTTCGGGTAACCGGGCTTCTCCCGGTTACCCTTTGTTCCCAGTATTGCGATTCTAGGAAGTCACGGAAATAGCCGGAATCGTTGAGAGAAAGTGCCCCCGCCTCGAACTGATAGCGCGTAAAACCCCCATCCTATCAATCACTTTGAGCTAGCCGGCCACGCTCGAAAATCGGTTCGCGAAGTTCTCTCGCGGGCTGCTTGAGAAACCTGCGCAAGTCGTGGGAATTCAAGCCTCTGGCGGCCGTGCTTTGAGAGTGGAAACCTGGAAACTCGAAAATCGGTACGGAATGCGACCCGAACAACCCTGGATTGTCTGCTTAAGTATCCATGCGAGGCCAACCCGGGCTGTAATCTCCGCAAGCGCCTCGACCGAAACCCGAGCGTGTGGTGTTTTCGAAAGGCGACTTGTGCGGGGATGGCGGCGATTCCAATCCGGCGTCAAAACAATCCTATGCATACCCCCACAAACCAATCTATTCGCAAGACCGCCAGCGAGTACCTCACTCACCTCAAGGCGGCTGGAAGGTCGCCGGCCACGATTGAGTCCTACGAAACCAGTTTGGACCTGTTGGCCCGGCTTCCCGACCGCAGGGCCGCGCTGGAGAGCTCCACGGCGTCCGTTCTGGATACGGCGGTTGCCGGCATGTCCGGCGCCGGGAAACCCGGTGGGCCGCAACGGTCGGAGGCGACCCTGAACCGCTACCGGAGCACGTACAGAGGGTTCTTCCGATGGCCGTTCGAGACCGGCAGGATTCCAAGAAACCCGGCAGCGCTGCTGTGTCTGGCCCGGGTGGACTCGCCGCCAACGCCGCCCATTACGCCGGCGGAGACGAAACTGCTCCTGGACGCCATCCGGCACTCGAACGACCCGCTCAGGCACCGCGATGAGGCCCTATCCCTCACCTGCGCCTTGACCGGCTTGCGAAGAACGGAGGCGCTACGCCTGGACGTTTCCGACTACGATGCCGGGAACGGGATGCTGCAAGTGAAGAGCGGGAAGGGGCGGCGGGCGCGGACGATCCCGGTAGCGCCGCAGCTTGCTTCGGTTCTACGCCGGTTCTGCGAGAACAAGGCCAATCGCGAAGGGGAAAAGCTGTTGCCGGGTCGCGTTCCAGGACATGGACTGAACGCCCGACAGGCGCATGCCCGCTTGCAACGATGGAAAACCGCCGCGGGGCTGCGGAGGGAACTGACGATCCATTCCTTCCGGGCGGGCTTCGCGACGACCTTGCATCGCGGCTGTGGCGACGTCGTCCTGGTTTCCCGGGCGCTGGGCCACCGCGATCTTCGACCTATCCTCCGGTACGTCGAGCTTACGCAGGGCTGGCGTATAACATTGGGTACTTCCCCTGATCTTTCCAATGCAGCCAGGCATTGCTGACCACGTGAAAGACTTCCTTGCTGTTGAAGGGTTTGGCGAGAACGTCGTAACCGCCGAGGTTGAGCACTTCCGCCCACAGAGCATGGTCTGCCAATCGGGATGTCACGATCAGCAGGGGGGCATGCTCCATGCGAGTGGTCTGGTCTAATAGATCGCGCCAGGTACCGTCGATTAAGTCGGACTCGCAGATCAGCACGGCGACGGCATTTTCTCGAAGGAAGGTGAGTGCTTCGGCCCGGCTCCGGGCAACATAGTACTTCCACTTCGAGTGCCCTAGGATTTGCGTTAAAGAGCGGTGGTCGTCGTCCAGCGGACTAATCAGCAAGACCTTCACCGGTTCACATTCGGTCGGAAAGGAGTTTTGCCAGATTGGGTGGGGTGCGTCCAAGGGGTGGGGGTCGCCTGTTTCGGCAACTGCGAGAGCCCCTTGGAGATTGCGTAGCATCGTCGTTGGCCTCCAAGTTGTGATTTCCGGGGTGGCGGGGCGGCGCGGACGTTCCCGGCAACCAAAGGGAAGTCTTTACTCTGCCCGAAACGAGACGAGTTTACCATGCGTTCCCCTTAGATTACCAGACATTTCTGAGGTTTCTCAGAAAAATCTTAGAGTACAGATGTTTTAGCTTCTGCAAACCTGTGGAAATCAGGTTACTTTGGGTGCGATATCCGGGGGTGGAAACGTGCATTTGCAGCTTGTTTTCTGCTACTTGCGGGTGATTTCAAACTCCTTACTCGGGAATCTCCACGCTTACGGCTTCGGCGCTCGCGAGAAGTAACCCATCTCTGCTTCCCAAAACTGACCCAGGCAGCTTGAACTGAGGCCGGCAGCCGCGCGCGCGATCTGCTATCGCCTGCAATCATCTGGCCGCTCCGAGGCGCATCGCTCTTCCATCGCCTTTCCTGCTCCCGCCGCTTTGAGTTGATACTCTTGAGGAGGAGGGCGAAAGGGAACGAAATCTCGGCAGGCGCGCAATCAGGCCATGAGAGTTCTTCTGGTTTCCTCGAATACCGAAAGGACGGCCATCATCCCCTTACGGCTTGGGCCGGCGTTTGTTGCTGCCGCCTGCCGACGGGCCGGCCATGAAACCGTCCTCCGGTACGTCGAGCCGCACACACAGAGACGGTCGCGGGCCATCGTGCGCAGCTTCGCCGCCATCGTGTGAACCGCGCGGTCGTTAGTCCCGAGGGTATGGCAGGAGCCAGGGATCGCCCTTCCGGTGGATCATTCCAGCGCGGCGAGCTCAACGGGACAGCCCTTTGCGCCAGCAACGCGCCCAACCTCGACTCTGCCGGCGGCGCCCTTCTACGCACTAGTCCTAGAGTATTGCTAGACTATTCCTAGAGGTGTTCTATGCCAACGCTGTACGTCGAGAACGTCCCGCCGGACCTGTACGAAGCCCTGCGGATGCGCGCTCGTGAACGCAGGAGATCCATAACGGCGGAAGTGCTCGCGCTGTTGGAGGAAAACGTTCCAACGGCGAAGGAGCTGGCCAGCCGCAGAGAACTTCTGAATCAAGCGCGGCGGATACGCGCGCGGCGGCCGCGCGCACCCGGCCCCTTCCCAAGCTCGGAGGCAATGCAACGCGAGGACCGCCGCCGGTGACCGCCTGCGTGATCGACGCCAGCGTGGCCGCCAAGTGGTTTCTGCCGGCATCGGGCGAGGCTTTCACGGTGGAGGCGCTGCGAATGCTGGAGAGTTACGCCGAAGGACGGCTGCGGCTGCTGGCGCCGGATTTGTTCTGGCCGGAGTTTGGCAACATACTCTGGAAAGCCGTGCGTCAGGGGCGTATCTCGCGAGAGTCCGCCGAGGAGGCCATCCGGGGGCTGGAAGAGAGGAAGATTCCGACGGCTGCTTCCCTGCCCTTGTTGATAGACGCCTTCGAGATCTCTGCCGCCTCCGGCCGCACCGTCTACGATGCGATGTATGTCGCGCTGGCAGTCGTTTCCAACGCGCCGCTGGTGACGGCCGATGAGCGCCTGGCGAATGCACTGGCAGCACGATATCCGGTGCGGTGG
>JBAWDI010000595.1:0-2675 GCA_049590695.1 Bryobacteraceae bacterium | reverse complement strand
TCCTCTTTGGCCGCGAGCGCCGCCGCGAAGCACGCCACCGCCATCCAGGGCCGGCCCGAGAGCCAGGCCAGCAGCGATCCGAAACACAACAAGGACGCCAGCACCATGCTTCGGCCCCAGATGTAATCCACGCTCTCGGCCTGTATGGGGTGAACGGCGAAAATGGCCGCGGCCAGCCAGGCGGCGCGCGCGGGAAGCATCCGCCGCAGGCACTCGAATGCCAGCAGCGCCGCCGCCAGGTGGAGCACGAGATTGAACGCGTGGTAGCCCAACGGGTTGGTTCCGCCGGTCTGGTAGTTCAACCAATACGTGAGATAGGTCAGCGGACGCGTCTGCGGCAGACCCCATAGGCGCAGCCATCCGTCCGGCGAGGTGATAGCCGGATCGGAGAAAATGGCATAATCGTCAAAATGAAAGCCCGAACCGAGCGAAGCGCCAAAAGCGGCCAACGCCGCGGCGATCAGAAGAAAACGAGCTCGCATGACTCTCTACGAGCTTACGCGAAACGAGGGAAAACCGCAGCCCAGCGGCAGGAGCGCGTCGCCGAAATCCTGCGCCGTCTGGACCAGATGTACCCGGCAGCCACCTGCGCGCTGCACCATCGCGATCCGTGGGAACTGCTGGTGGCCACCATCCTTTCGGCGCAGTGCACCGATAAGCGGGTGAATGAAGTGACGCCCGGCCTGTTCGCGAAGTACCCCACGCCGGCGGATTTCGCGGCGGTGCGCCCGGAGGTTCTGGCCAACGATATCCGCAGCACCGGCTTCTTCAACAACAAGGCCAAGTCCATCGTGGGCGCGGCGAAGAAGGTGGTTTCCGAGTTCGGCGGCAAGGTGCCGAAGACCATGGAAGAGATGCTGACCATCCCCGGCGCCGCCCGCAAGACCGCCAACGTGGTGCTCGGCACGGCTTACGGCATCGCGTCGGGGGTGGTGGTGGATACCCACGTTCAGCGCATCGCCCAGCGGCTCGATCTGACGAAGAACACCGACCCGGTCAAGATCGAGCGGGACCTCATGCGGGCCATCCCCCAAGACAAGTGGATTCTCTTCGCCCACCAGGTCATCCTGCACGGCCGGGCGCTGTGCCAGGCGCGCAAGCCCAAGTGCGGCGAGTGCGCGCTCGACTCCATCTGTTACGCGAAGGACAAGAGTGTCGTATTCTGATCCCGGAGACGTTTTTCATGAAGATAGCTCTTCCCACAGTGATCGTTGCATTGCTGCTCGTCCCCGCTCTGGTATGGGCACAGCCAGCGCCAAAGCCCTGCTTCAGCATCGTGGTGGACCTTCAGATGCACCAGGCTAAGGATGCCGGCACCAACGAGACCCATCACGTCGAGATCGCATACCGGCCCGGGATGGTCGGCGACAGCGAAGGCTTCTACACGGCGATGTCGCCGACGGATTGCAATTTCGCCAGCATGCGTCCGGGCGACATTCGGCCATTCGCCCCGTTTTCGATTCACGGAACGGCAACCGGGCATCAGGGCAAGATCGCCGTGAGCGCCAAGATCGACGACCTGGGCAGGGACAAGGGCCATATTGTGGCGCGACTCACGCGCAAGGCGAACGGCGCCACGCTCTGGTTCCAGATTCGCGCCGTGCCTCCTGGAGACGCGGAGGAGTACATCGGCGTATGCGCCGCTCAAGGGTGGGAGCCAAATCCGTCCCAGTTCGACCTGACCAACGACGAACTGGCGCATGTGGGGACGATCCACAAGACGCTGACGCTTACGATGCCGAATGGAGAGAACGGCTGCGTGGGGACGGGCACGGCGTTGTTGAACGGCAAGTAATAAGAGATATGGGCAAGCTAAAGCATGCCCCACCATGGTAATCTCAGGGATCAAACCAATACTCTAGGGGCTGATATGTCACATCTATCGATACGCGATCTTGATTTGAAAGGGAAGCGGGTTTTTATACGGGTGGATTTCAATGTTCCGCTGCAGAAGAACGAAAAGGGCGAGATGGAAATCACCAGCGACAAGCGGATTAAGGCGTCGCTGCCCACTATACGGTACGCGCTGGAGCAGGGCGCCGGCGTCATTCTGGCTTCGCACCTGGGGCGGCCCAAGGGCAAGGTCAATCCGGACATGAGCCTGAAACCTTGTGCGGCGCGCCTGGCGGAACTGCTGGGCAAGCCGGTCAAAATGGCGCCCGATTGCGTCGGACCCGAAGTGGAAGCGCTGAAGCCCGCACCGGGCGAAGTGCTGCTGCTCGAGAACCTGCGGTTTCATCCAGAGGAAGAGAAGAACGATCCGGAGTTTGCGAAGAAGCTGGCGGGGCTGTGCGACGTGTATGTGAACGACGCGTTCGGCTCGGCGCACCGCGCGCACGCTTCGACCGAGGGCATGATCCGGTTCGTCCCGCAGGCCGCGGCCGGCCTGCTAATGGACAAAGAGCTGAAGTACCTCGGCATGGCCACCACCAACCCGGCCCGCCCCTGCATCGCGATTCTGGGCGGCGCCAAGGTGTCGGACAAGATCGAAGTCATCGAAAACCTGGGCAAGATCGTGGACCGGCTGCTCATCGGCGGCGCCATGGCTTACACCTTCCTCAAGGCGCAAGGCAAGCCCACGGGCAAGTCGCTGGTGGAAGAAGACAAGGTCGAGCTGGCGGGCAAGCTGCTGGCCGACCTCGGCGGCAAGCTCATGCTGCCGGTGGACCACGTGG
>JBAWDI010000594.1:0-2556 GCA_049590695.1 Bryobacteraceae bacterium | reverse complement strand
GAGTAACGCCGGCGGTCTTGCCGCCGGTGGGTTTAGGCCCGTCCGAAGAACACCGGCGGCAAAAACCGACCGCCGGCGCTACCAGCGCTGTAGAATGGGCTGAAGTATGGCACGCATCCGCTTCGCGATTCGCAGCCTGGCCAAAGCGCCGCTCCTGAGCCTGGTGGTGATTCTCTCGTTGGGCCTGGGCATCGGCGCCAACACCGCGATTTTCTCCCTCCTGCACCAGGTCATTTTGAGATCTCTGCCGGTGGAGAAACCGGAAGAACTGGTGTTGCTGACTTCTCCCGGAGAAGTCAAGAGCGGCAGCACCTCCACGGACAACTCCGGCGGCTCGGACTACATTTTCAACTACCGGACGCTACGGGAATTGGAAAAGCGTCCGCAGGGCGTCACGGGAGTGGCGGGTTTCCGCTACCTGTTCGCCAACCTGGCTCTCGGACGGCAGACTTTGCCGGGTTCGGTGATGGTGGTATCGGGCGGTTACTTTCCGCTGCTGGGAGTCAGGCCGCTGGTGGGCCGCCTGATCGCGCCCCAGGATGACCTCGGGGGCGGCAACGCCGTCGCGGTGCTGGGTTATGGTTATTGGCACGACCGGCTGGGGGCGCGGACCGGCGTTTTGAACCAGTCGATCCGCATCAACGGGCACGTCTTCACCATCGTGGGAGTGGCGCCCAGGCGTTTCACCAGCACCACATTGGGATTCGAGCCGGATGCCTATGTGCCCATCTCCTTCGAGCCGGCGCTGGGAGCGTTCTGGGGCGGCGAGAAGCTGGACCATTACTGGGTGTACCTGCTGGCGCGCTTGAAGCCAGGGGTCACGCGGCAACAGGCCGCCGCGGCGTTGAACGGCACGTACGGCGCGTTGGTGGAGGAGCAGGCCAAGACCATCCACGGTGGCGGCGACAACTATGTCCGGCGCTTCCGGCAGTCCCGGCTGACCCTGGAGGACGGCCGGCAGGGCCAAAGCAGCTTCCGGGACAGTAGCCAGACGCCGCTGTTCATCCTGATGGCCGCCACGGCGCTGGTGCTGCTGATCGCCATGGCCAACGCCGCCAACCTGCTGCTGGCGCGCTCCGCGCAACACCGAAGGGAGCTGGCCATCCGGGCCGCCATGGGTGCCGGCCGCGGCGACCTGATGGGGCTGCCGCTCACCGAAGCGATGCTGCTGGCGTTGGGCGGCGGCGCCGCCGGAATCCTGCTCGGCAGCGTCACGCTCCGGTTCCTGGTGGCACAGCTCTCGGATGCAGACATGCCGGCCTATTATCTGACGGCGCAACTCGATTGGCCGGTGCTGCTGTTCAGCCTCGGGATCTCCGTGGCCGCGGGGCTCCTGGTCGGACTCTACCCGGCGTGGGAAGCGGCCCGGACTTCGCTCGCCGGCACGCTGCGGCAGGAATCCGGCCAGGCGTCTTCGACCCGCGGCACGGCGCGCGTGCGCAAGCTGCTGGTTTGCGCGCAAGTGATGATTTCGGCGGTGCTGTTGATTCCCACGGGGCTGCTATTGAAGAGCCTGGTGAACCTCATGCACGTCGACTTGGGCATGCAAACCGAGCACGTCATCGGGTTCGCCATCTCGCCGGAGCGCAACGGCTACACCAAGGCGCAAAGCCGCGCGGTGTTCGAGCGGGTGGAAAGCGAGCTGGCGGCCATTCCGGGCGTGCGCGGCGCAGGGGCGTCGATGGTTCCGTTGATTGGCGGCAGCAACTGGAACACGGACGTGACGGCCGAGGGAGCTTCACGCGACCCCCACGCCGACAATACCGCGTCGATCGACGAAGTGGGCCCCGGGTTCTTCGGCACGCTGGGAATTCCGCTGATCGCGGGACGTGAGTTCACCGAACGCGACAACGCCGCGGCGCCGAAAGTCGCGATCGTCAACCAGCAGTTCGCCAGCCATTTTTTCGCGGGGAGAAGCGCCTTGGGGCGCAAGTTCGGGTTCGATGCCAAGAACCCGGACACTGAAATTGTCGGGGTGGTGAAGGACAGCCACTATGCCGGAGTGAAACAGAAACCACCACGCCTGTTCTACACGCCGTGGCGCCAGGACACTGTGTTCGGCCTCGGATCGCTCAACATTTATGTTCGCTCGGCGCTGCCTTCGGACCGGATGATCCCGCAGATCCGCCACGTGCTGGCGTCGCTCGACGCGGATCTGCCGGCGGAGAACCTGCGCCCGCTGGACGATACCATCCGACGGAACATTCACTCCGACCGGATGGTTCTGGAGCTGGCTGCGGCGTTCGCCATACTGGCGACGGCGCTGGCCATGCTCGGCCTCTATGGCGTGATGGCCCACAGCGTCACGCGGCGCACGCGGGAGATCGGCATCCGCATGGCGCTGGGCGCGGAGCCGGGCAAAATCCGCGCGATGGTGATGCGCGAGATGCTGTGGATTCTGGGCATCGGCCTGGCCATCGGCGTGCCGGCGGCGCTGATGCTGGCACGCTACACCGAGAGCCAGCTCTACGGAGTGAAGGCCTACGACGCGGTGGTGGTGGCAGGCGCCATGCTGGCGCTGGCGGCGACGGCGGTGGCGGCGGGATACCTGCCGGC
>JBAWDI010000593.1:0-1669 GCA_049590695.1 Bryobacteraceae bacterium | reverse complement strand
ACTTGGCAATACGGATGGCATCGCGACGCTCCAGGTCACCGGTGTGCAGCTCTATGACGCCACCAATGGCCTGGTGACCATGACCGTGACGACGCCCCAGAACGACATTTGCTCCTGATTCCTTGGGATTGACGGTTGCCAAAAAGCCCGGCTTTGTCGGTGCCCGCTTTGGTCGGCTGGTCGTACTCGGGAAAGCCGGCCTCGACAAAAGCCAGCATCTTATCGCGGAATGCCAATGCGATTGCGGGAATGAAGTCGCTGTTCGCTGGAAAAGCCTGCGCTGTGGCGATACGCGAAGCTGCGGATGCCTGATGACTGACCTGTTTGTCAGGAATCTTACTGAGCGCCGCTTTGGGAAATTGGTGGTTTTGGCTCGCGCTGGAAGTTCGGCCAAGCACCGGTCCAAATGGGTATGCCGATGCGACTGTGGAAGCGAAGTTGTGCGCCACGCGTCGTCGCTTGTAGCCGGCCAGACGACGAGCTGCGGCTGCAATCGCCGGAAGCCACTCGGAGAGGCAGCCAAGAACATCGCCCTGGCGGTTTATCGAAGGAATGCCGCACAGAGGGGCTTGCAATGGCGGCTTTCAACGGCTTACGCGCTTCGTCTGTTTTCCCAGACTTGCCATTATTGCGGGGCTCCACCATCTAATGTCGTCAAGCACAAGAAGGGAAATGGGAGCTTCATCTACAGCGGGATCGACAGGCTCGATCCAACGCGGGGCTATATCGCGGGAAATGTGGTGCCGTGCTGCAGAACATGTAACGCGGCAAAGCTGGCGATGACCAGAGACGAATTCGTGGCTTGGATCTGGAGGATAGCGGTACGCCATCCAATGCAGACCAACTTTGATTTCCAGGAGATCAATTGATGAACGAACAGACGAAGACACCGGTTTTTGACGCCGCCAAGCCGTTCGTAGTGCCGATCCTTTCGGGCGGCGAGAAGCGGTGCGAGGTGCGGTTCCCCTCGGACGAAGAATGGTGCGGTTGGGCGCGGGCCCAGCGCACGGTGCGCCACTTCCTCGGGCGTGGGAAGTCGCAGAGTGAGGACGTGGATCTGCCGAAGATCAACGCGGAACTGTTCGCCAAGGTCCGCATCGACAAGGATGGCCCGGAGTTCGATGACGCCGAGGCCGGCATGGTAATTGGCCGCATCGAGCGGTGCGCGGTAGCCAGCGTGGAGCGCGAAGGGATCAACTACCGGATCGGGATGAAGGTCCCCGGCGCCAGGGTGACGCATGTACTGCGCATGCCGACCGCCAAGGAGATGCAAGACCACGAGAGGGCTTCGACCAGCGTGGTCGCCGCGCGGCGCTCGGTCGAGACGCGGGCGTTTCTGGAGCCGAGTGGCGCGCTCTACGACAAGCTGCATGTCTCGCACGACGGCTATGCGGGCGCTGTGCCAATCGTGCACAAGTCGGCGGCGGTGTCCGAGGTGATCGGGTACCTGGCGATTGAGGGAGACGACGACCCGGAATAGCGACGCCCGACTCCCCCGAGGGGCCGGGCGTGCAATTCCTGATCCGGTCGGTGTTGCGCCAGGGAACGCTCTGCGGGCCAGAGCAAGAGTGCCCGGACCGGGTGTTCCGCTGCAGGGAGTGCGGCTACTCGGCGCAGACGGAATTGGACGGATGCCCAGCCTGCGGCGCCGGCTGGAAGGCCATCGATG
>JBAWDI010000592.1:0-6243 GCA_049590695.1 Bryobacteraceae bacterium | reverse complement strand
CATGGAAGTGGGTGACTGCCGGTGGTCTCTGCCCATTTCCTTCGACGTGAAAGCCGATGCGCCGCTGCCAGCCATCGGAACACATGGGAGGCCCGAGCCGTTGGACCTCTCCGCCGTGTTGAAGCACCAGATCGACGAGATCTTCACGCGCCCTTACACGGAACCGCGCTCTCCCTTCTGTTCGCTGGCGATCCCCGAGCAGTTGCTCGGAGGATGGGCCAATATGGATATCACCGCGAAGATCGACGACGCCGGCCTGCGCAGCGCCGGAGGCATGTTGCAGACCCCCCTCGGCGTCCCGTTCCGGACTCCCGCGGGCGCCTCGCCCAACTGCCTCTTTCTCTCGCAATGGCGGCAGGACCAGGCCGAGGCCGAGATCCCGCTCACCGGCCGGGCTGAAGGCGTCTACCTCCTGATGGCCGGAAACACCTTTCCGCAGGCCAGCCGGATGGAGCATGGCCGCATCACCATTGCCTACGCCGACGGCTCCCACGCGCAACTCTCGCTGAAAAACCCGGAGACCTGGTGGCCCATCGAGCAGGACTATCTTCTGGACGATTACCTCTTCATAGACGAAGCGCCTCTCCCGCCGCGTGTCGATCTGCGCACTGGCAGAACGCGGCTTCTCGACCTGGCCGGCTTCAAGGGCCAGGGCCGTGACGTTCCTGGCGGCGCCGCCACCATTCTGTTTCTACCGCTCGATGCGCGGAAGCGCCTCGCCTCCTTGAAGGTAGAGGCCAGCCTTTATGGCATCGTGGTGGCGCTGCTCGCCGTCACGCTGGTGCGGCCGGCATAGAGTTGCCCGGCGCAGTTCCGCTAGTGGTCTGCGGCGCAAATGACGCACCTTATCCAACGTGGCGTGGAGCAGGCGTTTCGCCTGCCATGCCGGTATTCCTACCGGCATTCCCCGAAGAACGCCGGCACGGACGCCGGCGTGGCAACCTAAAAGGTCGCTCCACGGAGTGGATAGGGCGCATTTCTTGCGCCGCACTACACTAACGATGGGCGTGGAGAACCGGCTTGCTCACCACAGCGGCAATCGGATCGAGGGCCAGAGCGGCTGGGGGGGCGTCGAACTCCAGGCGCGCCCCGTTGAGGTTGCCAGGCGCTCCGTTCCACTTCGTGAAGGACTCCTTCACGATCCGGAAAATCGAGCCCCGGTTCTGCGCCACCACCTTTAGCCAGCCCCATATTCCTTTCGGCGGGAAGTAAATTCCGCGGAAGAAGATGCGGGCGATCAGGTGGTTGATCTTGTAGGGGACGGGCTCATCGGCGATGGATTCGATCGCGTGGGCCGTCGCCGCGGCGCTATAGGAGTTCCACCAGGCATGGCGGATCTCAGCCTGCACCTCGGGTACGGTCATCCCGAGGGGGGTGTGCGCCATGTGAAACGGCGCAAATTCAAGCCAGTGTCTGGGCCGGGTCAGGCGCCCCTCTCTTTCTAAACGCTCATATAGAGGAGTTGCCGGGAACGGAGTGATCTGCCCGAAGACGGGCAGCACCGGAGGCCACTCGCGGATCTGCGCCAGAGTGCGCTCGGCCACGCCGGGTGAGTCGTTGTCGAGCCCGAAGATGAATGATGTGATGGCGTAGACGTGTCTGCGCGCGAGCCGTTCCAACACGCCCGCATACTCGCCGGGTTTATTGAACTTCTTGTTGACGCTGGCGAGATTCGCCGGGTCGAGCGACTCCATGCCGATAAAAATCCACTTACCGCCCGACGTCGCGATCAGGTCCACCAACTCTTCGTCCCGCAGCAGGTTGGCGCTGATCTGGCCCACCCAGGAGAGTTGCGCCCCAGCGGCGATGATGTCGCGCAGCAAGGCCTTGGTGCGCTTCACATCGATGGCGAAATTGTCATCGACGAAAAAAACGGCGATCTTACCTTGCGTGCGCTGGGCACGCGCCTTCAGCCGCAGCATTTCGTCCACGATGCTCTGGTTCGACCGGAAGCGGACGGAGTCGCCGAAGAACCCGGTCACGGTGCAAAATTCGCAGCCATAGGGGCAGCCGCGCCCGCTCTCGATGGGAATGATGTGGAAGGTCCCCCAGTCCCATTCGAAGTGGCGCATGACCGCCCGAAGAGCGTTGGGAATCCGGTTGAACTGGTTGAGGTCGAGCGACTCCCACGGTATGTTGGGATAATCCGCGAGAGTGGGCTTGCGCTCCTGCCCGGATGCATCCACGGGCGAATAGATCTCTTTCAATGCGCCGCGCGCCGCGTCTTCCACAATGAGCGGCCAGGTCTCATCGGCCTCGCCCAGAGCCACGGCATCGGCGTGACGCGGGCCGCCATCCCGGCCGAGCGCTTCGCCCGGGACCGCGGTCACGTGGGGGCCTCCCATGACCACCGGCACGCCCACGGCGCGAATGGCGTCGGCGACGCGGTACGCCTTGGCGATCATGCGGGTCATCGCGCCGATCCCGACCAGGGTGATTTTGTTCTCGATCACATACTGGACCAGGCCGGCATCGCTCATGGGATGCGTATTGCCGTCGACCAGCAGCACCTCGTGGTCCGGCGGTGTGAGCGATTGTAGCAGAAACATCCACAGGTGCGGCATGAAATTCCGGGTCACACCGTTATCGGGGCAGTAAAGGAGTATTTTCATCGAGGGGTGTCATCCTCACGTGTAAGCGCTGGCGCCCCGCGTGCTGTGGCGGCAGTTCACCGGGATGGTAGCACAATGGCCCCGGCCGCGGGGAGATGGAATTCTTCGCGGTGCCGGTCGAGCCCGTCTTGAATGAGCGGCTTGCGGAGTTGTGGCGCAGCCCGCTGCCTCCACTTCGCTTGACAAATAGCTGGAATTAACATATATTAATAAGTGACTGAGCACTCTCGCCCAATCTACAGTTGATCCGGACTAAGTCGGGTCACCTGGTTTCCTTCTCTTAGCCTAGCGACCGCTGAGGATACTTCATGAGCGCAAGTGCCGTGTTGAAGTTACATCGTTCGGATCCTATTGTGGAATCATGGCATGGTCGAATGCTCTCCTGGATCTACCCGGGCCGCGGATGGGGCGGCGCTCAGTGGATGGCCGAACAAGAATCGGGGATCGATCGCGCGAAGGCGACCAGCCCAACACCGGCCAGACCGGCGGGTTTCCGGGCGGGAGAAACGAAATAGTGCCTTTTGCCAATCATGGAAACCGCTCTTTCACCATGGTGTCGGTTGACAAGAATGTGCCCGCGGCATCGGGCGTCTATGGCCTCTCGAATGCGAGCCAGTGGATCTACGTGGGGGAGACCGCTAACATCCATGCCGAGTTACTCCAGCACCTCCAACATCCGGACATGTTCCTGAAGGGGCACAGTCCATCCGGCTTTACATACGAGCTTAGCTCCCAGGAACACCGGGCTGAACGCAGGAATCAACTCGTGTTCGAGCTCCAGCCGATCGGAAACCGGCTGATCGAGGGACCCTCGAACTGATCGTAACCGGAGAATCGAACATGCAGTAGTGGATCGTCACCGCGGTCCGGAATCGCGCGTGCTACCATCGTTACTCCGAGGGAGGAGGGAATGAAGGAGCCGGCTGCGCCAGTCCCGGGAGCCGTGGCTTCGAACAGGATGAATCGTCTGGCGGCGCCCGCGGCGATCGCCGCGTGCGTGATCGTTTTCTACTGGGTGCCGATGACATCGCCATCGGCGAGCATCCAGGGGGACGCCGCCGACGTGACCTACCCGATGCAGAGGTATTTGTCCGATCGGTTTTCACCCCGCCAATTTCCGTTCTGGACTCCCTACGTGCTCTCCGGCTACCCGCTTCTGGCCAATCCGGAGGTGGGCGCGTGGTACCCGCCCAACTGGCCTTTCCTGCTGGCCGGCATCACTCCGCGCTCCATCCAACTGGAGTTGGCTCTGAACGCGTTGCTGGCCTGCCTGGGCGCTTATCTGCTGATCTCGAGCCACGTCGAGAACCGCATGGCGGCGATGCTGGGCGCGTTCGCCTACGGGCTTTCCGGCTTCTTCGCGGGCCACGCCTCGCAGGTGAGCCTGTTTGCGGCGGCGGCCATGTTCCCATGGCTGCTGGTGGCCTACCGGCGGGCGATCGATATCGCCCCCGTTCGCTATACGGCTTTTGGCGGCTTGGTGGGGGCCGCCCTGATCCTGGCCGGGTCCGGACAGGCCGCGGTATATAGCTTCCTGGGGCTGGGCCTGTACGCCTTCGCCGACTGGTGGCGCGAACGGCAGGGCTGGCTGCGCGACGCGGCGATTATCGGCTTCATGCTGGCGGGCGCGCTGGCCTGCGCGGCCATTCAGTTGGAGCCCGCCCAGGAACTCGCCCGCGAATCCAGCCGCGCGGCGGACTCTTCCCCCATCGTCGAGGGATTCCTGCATCCGGGGTCCCTCATGACGCTGGTCGCCCCGGATTGGCTGGGCGCCATCTCGGGCGGCATCCACGCACCATCGGGTGCTGCGCAGTTTTACTTCTACGCCGGCCTGTTGGTTCTGCCGCTGGCACTGATTGGCGCGGTCAAGAGCGGAGTGCGGCTGCCGGGGTTGTTCCTCATCGTGCCGCCTGTGTGGTACATGCTCGGACCGGCCGGCGGTCTGTACTACCTGGGATCGCTGGCGCCCGGCCTGCGCAGCTTGCATGCGCCGGTCGAGGGCTGGTTCCTGGCCGCACTGGGGCTGGCGTTGCTGGCGGCGGCGGGCGCCGAGTGGATCTTTGCGGGCTGGCGCTTTCCTTTCCTGCCAGTCCTGGTGGCCGGCCTTCTGTTTGTGGATGTCTGGTATTGGAACTCGCTCGGAAACCCGCTGGCTTATGCCCGCGCCAGCTTCGATGAACTCTACGGGTCGAGCGAAGAGGCCGGTCGCGCCGAGGCCATTAAGCAACCCCAACTCACGCGCTTCCACGCCCCGGCCAACCGCGTTTCGATGGGTCCAAAGCTCCATCCGCTGGACTTGAAACTCGAGGCCACTTACGGCGCGGCGCTTCTCGATCCCGGCCCATATCGGAACTACCTCGACGCCATGAAGCGCAATCTCAAGCTGCGCGATGGTTTGAATGTCAGCCGCTTTCTGAACGTCGCCACCGGCCGCATCGATGAGAATGCCTCGGTGCTGGCGCGCGCCTACTTTCCGAAAGCGGTGGTCGACGTGAGGAGCCTGGCAGAGTCCCGCCAGGCATTGGAAACGCTCGACCCCGCCGTCAAGTCCATAGTGCTGTGGCCGCACGCGCCCATCCGGCAGGATCCGGGTGCCGCGGCGATGGGGGTGCGCTATGGCGAGCAGTGGTACCGCGTCCACTATCATGCGGTTTCGCCGAGCCTCCTGAAACTCAGCGTCGCCTGGTACCCGGGGTGGCGCGCCGACCTGGATGGCCAGCCGCTGCCGATCGTACGCGTGGATCACGCGTTGATGGGTGTGATTGTGCCCGCGGGAGATAATGAGGTCGCTTTCAACTTCCATTCGAACCGCTTTGGCACGGGCCTGGCGATCTCGCTGGCTTCCGGGCTAGTCTTAGTGCTGTGCGTTCGCGTGGGGCGCCCTTCCCACCATAGGAAGCGCAAGAAACACAGGCACAGCCGGCGCGTGACCGCGTAGGCCAGCTACCGAATTTGCAGCGGGTTCAGGGCAGGCCGGCCGGAAGGCTGGCCGGGGGTAGAAGTGAAGAAGCGGAAGAAGCGCAGAGAGGCGCCAACGCCGGCGGCCGCGCCGTCTCGCGATATGCCATGGGTGGCGCCGGCGCTGATCGCCCTGTGCGCGATACTTTTCTATTGGACGCCGATGACGTCGCCCTCGGCCAGCATCCAGTGGGATGCGGCCGACATGCACTATCCTCTCCAGAAGTATTTCTCCGATCGCCTCCTCTCGGGTAAACTGCCATTCTGGACCCCCTATCTGTTTTCCGGCTATCCGCTTCTGGCCAATCCCGAAGTGGGGGCGTGGTATCCGCCCCATTGGCCTTTCTTTCTGGCTGGCATCGCTCCCCGCTCCATCCAATTCGAACTGGCCTTGAACGCGTTCCTGGCTTGCCTGGGTGCCTATTTCTTGATTTTGAGGCAGGTGGCAAGCCGCGCCGCCGCGGTACTGGGCGCACTGGCCTACGGGCTTTCGGGCTTCTTCGCGGGCCATAGCTCGCATGTGGGCCTGTTTTCGGCCGCCGCCGGGTTCCCGTGGCTGTTGCTGGCCTACCGGCGCGCGGCCGATTCCGCAGCCTTCCGCTACACCGCGCTGGGTGGCCTGGCGGGCGGCGCCATGATTCTGGCCGGCTATACCCAGACGGCGGTCTATGGT
>JBAWDI010000591.1:0-9884 GCA_049590695.1 Bryobacteraceae bacterium | reverse complement strand
GAAAGTGGCGTTCGAGCGGCAAGGAGGCAAGCGGCGTGGCTGATTGCTCCCCGACCAGCCAATTGGCGCAGGCGGTACTCCAATGCCTGGCCGCGGGCCAAGAGGTGGAGATCGACGGGTTGGGCGTGTTCTATCCGGACGCCGCGCGGGGCTGCCGGTTCGAACCGTGGGGGCTGCCGCAAGTCTTCATCGCCTATGTGAAAGAAGATACGAAAGCGGTGGAGCGGCTGTCGGAGGCGCTGGAAACGGCCGGATTCAGCCCCTGGACGGATGCGCGCAAGCTGCTGCCGGGCCAGAACTGGCCGCGCGCCATCGAGAGCGCCATCGAAACCTCGGATTTCTTCGTGGCCTGCTTTTCTGGAAATTCGGTAAACAAGACAGGCGGGTTCCAATCGGAGATTCGTTATGCGCTGGATTGCGCGCGGCGCGTGCCGCTGGATGAGATTTTTGTGGTGCCGGTGCGCCTCGATGGCTGCCGCGTGCCGCGATCCATACAGCGGGAATTCCAATACATCGATCTGTTTCCGGACTGGGAGCGGGGAATCCTCCGCCTGGCGACGATGATGCGTCGCGAGGTGGCGCGGCGGGGCCGGGCGCGGTGGTGAGGCGACGATCGGCTCACCGAGTGGCCCCGCGCCGCCCGGTAGTCTAGAATCAAGAGAGCGGCAAAATGTCGGGGCGTAGCGCAGCCTGGTAGCGCACCTGCCTTGGGCGCAGGGGGTCGGGCGTTCAAATCGCCCCGCCCCGACCAATGGAATCAAACACTTACTGCCACTCCGGACTTCCTTAAAAATCCCCGCTGTAGATAATTTTGTAGCTGCGGCAATCCTCACATTTCAACAAGCAGCAATTGCGCCAAGATGAAACATGGTCCACGATATGCGGCCAATCTTCTCTCAAGATCAGAATAGGTTTTGGACGGGTTTTCCACAGGGCAAGTGCTTGACAGGTTTTCGTCAGCACCGTAAGCTTACAGTAGACATGTCAAAATCACTAGGTACGAGAATTCGAGAGATTCGAGAGGAACGCGACCTCTCGTTGCGCGAGTTCGCCAAGAAGCTTGGCGATGTTTCGCCAGCACATGTTTCGGACATCGAACTCGGCCGCCGCTTCCCCTCCGATGATCTGCTGATCAAAATGGCGCGCGTCCTGAGCGTATCTTTCGAGGAACTCAAGAAGCTCGACCTCCGTCCTCGGGTCGAGGAACTCAAGAGGCTGGTACAGTCCAACCCAGTCTACGGGATGGCCTTAAGAAAGCTGGCGGATAAGGAGATCACTCCTGAGGAACTTCTCAAACTCTTGACGAAGGCCGATCACAAGCACAAACCATGAAGCATCTGAAGGCACAATCCGGGCCGTTCGTTGAGCGTCCATTCTTCAAGGGAGGCGAAATCGAGTCCACCTGCGAAGAGGAGCTGATAAAGGCCGGCCTCTGTCCGGCCGCACCAGGACCTGTTCGAATAGAGCGGTTCATCGAAAAACGCTTCGGCGTGAGACCGACGTATGAGGACCTCGGTGAGGGCGTGCTGGGCCTCACCCGCTTTAACGGCCAAGGCGTTGCCGAAATCGTGGTCGCGGAGGCGCTCGACAGCGAAGGCAGCACGGTGTCTGAGCGTCGGATTCGGACGACGCTCGCGCACGAAGCCGGGCACGCCCTGTTTCACACGTACCTTTTCGTTCTGGCCCCCCGCGAACCTCTGTTCGGGGATGCTAGCGAACCAAACAAGCCGAAAGTCTTATGCCGCGAGGGAGCTGACGGTACCAATTCGAATCGCTACCGAGGCCAGTGGTGGGAGTACCAGGCCAATTGTGCCATTGGCGGTCTATTGCTTCCGACCCGGCTGACGCACATGGCCCTGGAACCGTACATCGTTGCGTCTGGCAGTCTCGGGCTGCGTACGTTCGACCAAGCCCGCCTGGACGAGGCGACGCGAATGTTAGCGGATCTGTTTGACGTTAACCCGGTTGTGGCCCGCATCCGCATCAACCAGATCTTCCCCGACCAATCGGGCCAAATGCTTCTCTAAATTTTTTGCCCTATCTGTACGCTCTGTCTGCTTACGGTGCTACAATGGTGGCAGGCGGAGGCGACACGCCTCCGTACAACATTTAATTGTCGTCCGCCGCCTTTCAAGGGCCGGACAGGAAGGAAACTTGTTATCCAAGAAGAAAAACATCACGAACACGAACACGACAAACCGGCACGGATCATTATCGACCGGCAACATCTCGAATCGCCGACGCCGACGACCGGGGCCGCCTTGTACGAGTTGGGAAAGGTGAAGGCCGACCATACTCTTTACCGCGAGGTGCCTGGTCCCCACGAGGATCACTCTGTGCCAAATGACGCGGCTGAAATTCACCTCCACGACGGCGAGAAGTTCTACTCAGAACCGACCCAACCCGATGATCATGAGGTCGATATCATCATTGACCGCAAACACCGGCGATCTCCGAGGAAAACCACGGGCGCGGCGCTTTACGTCCTCGGTGAAGTCCTTGCGAACTACACGCTATATCGCGAAACATCCGGCCCGGAGGAGGACGAGCCAATTCCAAATGATGCTACGCCAATTCGCGTGCACAGGGATGAGAAGTTCTACTCCAGCGAAAACACCATTAATCCCGGAACGCGATAGCCCATGGCTGACGCACGTGACTTTCTTTCCAACGAAGACGTAGCCATGCTTCAGGTCAAAGGTTACGAATTCGATGCCAGCAAGGTGGGCGGCACCGTCCACCTCGTGATTAAGAACTACCAACTCCCGGAGCACTATACGCCCCAGGTCGTGGACCTCCTGCTCCAGTTGCCTCCTAATTTTCCGACTATACGCCCGGACATGTTTTGGATGTACCCGGAGGTTCGTCGCCGCGCCAACGGGGCCTACCCTGATCGGGCGGACCAGTTCTATGATTACGCAGGCCGACGCTGGCAACGATGGTCACGCCACCTTATTGCCGAACGATGGAGGCCGGGTACTGACAACCTCCAGACCTATCTCGGTACCATCAGGCGGGACTTAAAGAAGGGAAACTAATGCGGTATACGCTTTCATTTTTGGAGGACGACTACAACCGATTGATAACGCACCTCTTTGCCGTTCCTGATGAACAGGCTGCGTACCTTTTGTGTGGCCTGTCGACCTCTGAGCGTGAAAGCCGGATGCTGGTCCGGCGCGTAATTCCGGTGGATGTTAGCGACATCGCGGAGCGTTCGCCGGTCCACATGCAGATTCGTGCCAAGTCGTTCCTCAGCGCTATGAAAGAAGCCAACACCGCTGGCGAGTGTTTCGTGTTCGTCCATTCCCACCCCGCCGACCGCCCGATACACTCAAGCCAAGATGATCGCGAAGAGCGCAAGCTTTTCGAAGTCGCGTACAATCGGATTCATACACCGAACCTCATCCATGCCAGCCTCGTTTTCAGCTCTCCAGAAAAACCCTTGGGACGAATATGGCTTGACGGCAGCTCCATCGAGCCTATAGAAACGATTAGGGTTGTCGGCAGGCGTTTTCAGTTTCACTTTTCCGGCGGCCTCGATCACGACATCGACACCACCTTTCATGATCGGCAAGTTCGTGCATTCGGGCCGGACCTTCAGCCGCTCCTTAAACGTTTGCGTATCGGCGTGGTGGGCGCTGGCGGCACCGGCTCTGCCGTGATTGAGCAGTCAATTAGGCTGGGAATCGGCCATCTGCTGATCGCTGATGGCGGATTTCTTGAAAAATCAAATGTCAGCCGGGTGTATGGTTCGCGGGCAGGTAATGACGGCATCGCAAAGATTAAGATCGTGCAGCGCCTCGCTGACGAAATTGGCTTGGGAACCGAACTCGAAATCCTGGACAAGCCCATTACATTCGCGTCGGTGTTGAGGCGTTTCCGTGATTGCGACGCAATCTTCGGGTGCACTGACGACGAATGGGGCCGGTCACTACTCAACAGCCTGAGCATGGCGTACCTGATTCCGGCTCTCGATTTGGGGGTAAAGATCAATTCCGAAGCGGGCGTGATTCACTCGATTCAGGGCCGCGTTACCACCCTCAGGCCCGGTAAACCATGCCTATTCTGTCGAAGCCGGATCTCCCAGGAGCGAATCCGCGCTGAGCAGCTTGCGGAACTCGATCCAGCGGAGGCCGCTAGCCTAACGCGCGAGGGATACATACCGGAGTTGAGACGAAGCGACCCCGCAGTAATTGCATTTACAACGGCCATCGCTGCGAGCGCGGTCGGCGAGCTCTTGCACTATTTGACGGGCTTCAAGGGGCCGGATCATGACGCTTCCGAAATCCTCCATCGTTTTGACAGCACGGCAATAAATACCCCAGGTGCGAGGTCGAAACCTGGGTGCAGTTGCTCAGATGCAAGGGCGTTTGGTCGAGGTGACCAGCGCCGCTTCCTGGGCATGAATTGGAGACCAGAATGAATATAATCAACTGGATCAGGGGGCGGTGGCGGGATTTTCGACGGCGGAGAAAGGTTAAGAAGGTCGTCCTCGTCGAATCAATGAATGACGTTCCCCAGAACGTCGACGCGAAGCTCTACGCGGTCTATCGCAGCGGACAATATCGGCGCGCGGTGCTGCAATGCCCGTGTCGGTGCGGACGGCGAATCGACCTGAATCTCAGCGTGCACGCGTTCCCACACTGGACAGTCGAGAAGCAGGGAAAAGTGGTCACAGTCAGCCCCTCCGTCTGGGTTTCTCTTGACGGGTGCGGCAGTCACTTTTTCGTTAAGCAAAACCGCATTGAGTGGGTAAACTAGAGCGGCCCGTAGAATACGGCCTTACAAAGAAGGAGATTTATGGCTATCAGAATAACGTGCATCAACAAATCCGGTGGATATCACGAAGATCCGCACCATGCAATCAGTGACCTCGGCTGGATAAATGAGGAAACAGGTGAGCGGAACAAGAGCACCAGACTCCAGGTTTACGACTGGATCAAGAACAAGGGCGGCGTGGCATACGTCACGGACCGATTTGGGAACAAGGCTAACGTAGGCACGCGAGAAAACAGCAACGGCACCAAGTACCTGCAGACCTATGCCGATGAGGTGTGGACTGACAATTTGCTTTCATTGCCCGAGTGCGGATAAAACCGGACACGACAAGACACGGTACCACGGGCGCGAAGCCGTGGTCCGTTCCCCTATGCTTTGATACCGGCAGCAAAGGTGAGCGCGCGGGCGGGTCAGGCCGAAATTCGGAATTCTGGTCCAATCTTCGCGGAAAGTCGTATAATCGCTAGAATGGAAGAAGTTGTCAACGCGACAGTAAATAATGCCCGCGAGCGGCTGGCGTTGTTTACTGGGGGAACTGGCGGTATTGACGACTGGCTGACTGGCGACCACGCCGACACGGTCATGGCCCGGCTGGATCTGCTCCCCGCAGAGCCGATCAGTTGTAGCCAGCTCAACCAGCTATTGGCGCTTTCGCACCAGGCGGAAGTCTCCGAGGGATTTTTCCGGTACTACTGGCTGAGCGAGCCCAGGCATCCCTATGATGTAACGCGTGTTGCGCAATACCATCACACGTATAAAGGTGTGGACCAGATCCTCTCTATAGACCAACTCTACTGGGGACTGTACCGGATTTACGTTGATTGTTTGCTTTTTTTTGGAAGTCTCCGGGACGGCTATCGCGCGCTTCGAGTACTGACCCTCCCGGAAATCCAGGAGTTCTTCGAGAAGGAGCGCTACGACACCGACTCGATGCTCCACCGCGGTCCTGCGCTACCGCTTGAGCCAATTGGGCAGGATGACCGATACCTCATTGCCGAGCAGGCCTGCAAGTCTTTGGATGCTCCCGAGGGCGGCGCGAGCGAGTTGCTCCTCGTCCTCAGAGGCGCGTGGGCGGATCATCTTCGCCATGGCGGCGGTAGGGTGACAGCCAAAGAGTTGCTCCATGGAGCGTACGTGCTTGACGGCTATGGAGAACGCCAGGGGCAGTTTTTGTTTGCCGCCGATGCACTTTTGGAGTCGGAGGTTCGCTCAGAAGAGGAACTCATCGAGCGTTATAACGAGATCGCCTACTCGTTCATGCGGGCCCGCAAGGCAGCCTTGCGAAATACTGAACTCTATCTATCGATGGCCAATGACCTCGACGTGTACGTGGCGACGAGTATGCGTACCCGCCAGCAGTTCCGCACCATGGCGCAGATGTGTGAGGCCGTCTTTTCCCACGCCGCCGTTCGACATCTCCACCTGCGCTATTTTGATCCGACCCTGAGCGCGGCACAGGGCCATGAAGACAAGGGCATCATCGAATGCCTGATGGTCAAGTGCGCCAAGGTGCTTATTTACACCGCTGGCGACAAGGACAGTTTCGGGAAGGATGCGGAGGCAGCGATGGCGTTAAGCCTTGGCAAGCCGGTTATCTTCCTCTGCGATGAGGAAGGCCGCAAGCGCTTCTTCCGGGAGGTGCACCCCCTCTCCCGACTCATTGATTTCAAGAGTGGCGTTACGGTCGGTGTCATGGCGACCTCCTCCGTAGACGACGTCGCCATCCTCTTGAGCCGGATCTTTGAAAATGGCATGGAATACGACCTTGAGCAAAGAAAGCAGGGCTATTTCCGCCTCAAAGAGCGCCTGACCGGTTCGACCGTCCGACTCCAAACGAATGATGCGTTGCTGCGAGAGACCTTCTCTAACTGCTATCACCGCCTGCAATAGAGTTCCGGCCGGGCGATGGCATCGTCGACGAAACCAGACGATCCATCTACACTGGAAGCGCGGGCGCCGTGATTATCGTGCCTGCTATCTGACACCACCATCCGATGCGCTTGCGTTCGCGCGCGATATGAACTATTGGGCTCGTATCCCAAAAGTGTAACGGCACTTGAGGCCCTTTAGGTCCTTGAAGTTGCGAGCCTCCTTGGGTTTCGCGAGCGACCGCCAGATGCGGCGTCTGCGCTCTGGGCGAGCCGAAACGTCGTCGTCGTTGTCGTGCTTCCTTTCTGAGGAGGGTTTTGGACACTCAAGCGCGCGGGGAAGTTCCGGCGCGGGACCCGGATCCGCACCAATTCCCTGAAGTCCCGAACCGCCAGCATCCCGGCTGCTTTGGGTTTCCGGACGCCGCCCGATCACCCCCCTTGAAGAAATCTCGCGCAGTCCACCGAACCACAACTCATTGCTGCGAAAGTGCTTATCGTCAATTACACTTTTGGGACAGGAACCTGCACGGATTGTACGTATCGTTTCAGCACCGGACGTTATACAATTCCTAAGGAGTTCAAAATGCCAGACACCGCTAACATTGTCCTTAGTGTCTATGATGGAACCCGACATCTCTTTCCCAACACCATCAAATGGTCGGCGCAGACCCAAGATGGTCGATCGCCGTCTGATGGACGGCAGACACTTCGATTCATGAACCTTCAAGGCGCCACACAGGTCTTGACTGTTCCATTTTTCGATAATTTTGGTGATCTCTACACCGTGATCGCAAATATCGATGGATACGGTGATTCGGCGTGGTACCCAGTGCATGTCTCCCGTAACACCCCCGTCACGCTCGATCTGATCTTCTTGACCAAGAATGCCACTCCGCATTTCGCGCAGGCCACATGGCAGAGACTCGGCCAGATCCGGCCTGACGTCGCGGCCATTGTGCTGCGCGACTGTGAGAGTTCTGCCGCTGCTGGCGACAAGTATTCGCAGGTACTCGAATCGCGCCCTGCGCCCTTGGCCTGCTTCTTGAACATTATGGCCGCGCTAAGCCAGATGCGGCTCCCATCAGGCAAGTCACCACTCGACTATTACTGGAACATCGGTTGGCCTCCAGGGGACGCTAATGACCCAAACTGGCTGACGGCTCTGGACGATGTGTTCCATCAGGATCGCTTATTCTGTTACGTCGATCAAGCCATGCTGCCCGATGTCCGCAACGGCAAGGGCCAGGGGTTTTCCCAAGAGCCGGACCCGCAAGCTTGGGGGCACGGCGATGCTACCGAAAGCTATAAGCAGACCCAGTTCGATGTAGCCAATGTCCAGCTCACGTTCCATGGTCACGACACCTGCACGTTTCTGAATCAGGACGGCCACCCGGTGAAGTGCGTGAAAATCGAGCCCGACATTGATTACTACAAAGACGTTGCGGCCCACGGGTTATTGGAGGTCATCCCTAACTGGATCGACAAGAAATCTGGGAAGCTTGGATTGACCGATCCTAAGGTCGTGTACGCTCTGAGGTGGATGGCCACCCGGCGTGAGGGACTTCCCGATTTTAATCCCTTGTACACAGTAGAATCGTGAAGCGATTCCGGCCGGAAAAGAGATTCAGAGATCATAAGCTCGCAACAATACACTTGGCAGCGCTCTTGGCCCGATGGGCGCCCGTTTCGAGAAGGGTACCTACTTGACAAGCATGAGGATCTTGGAGCCGATCGTGATGCCGGTTGCGATCTTGTTGAGGAGCGCGCCAAAGTCATCAGCGCACGCGATCATCCCCGTGATCTCGTCCTGCAGCGTCCTCAGGTCGCCCACGAGGTTGTCTAGGAGGGGATTGTTGGTGCGCAGGGCTTGGTTAACGGCGTCGTTCCACTGCTGCGTGGCTCGCGTGTATGCGCCGGTCAAAGCCAGGCGCTCCGCATCATTCTGACATCGAGAGAGGAGTTCGGGCAGGTGTTCTTCGAGCTGCTGCTTCTGTCGCTGGAGAGCATCGATGATGTCATCGCTCGTCATTGGTCGCTCCCGGTGAGTTTGTCGTGTTCTTTCAGGCATGTGTTGGCACGCGTAGTTCCTTGTTCGAGCGATGCGAGGTCTGGAGTCGTCCCCCGGTTGAGTGCGTCGCCGATTCCGGAGATGGCGCTGAGAACCTGGGCAGTGTTCTGTGTGGCGCATGCCCACGCGAGTTTCGCCCGCTCAGCAGTAATTTTGGCGATGGCGAGTCCTCCGGAAATTCCTGGCTCATCGCTGGCGCTGGCGACGTTGACCCCGAGATGGAGTCCGATCAGGAGTGCTCCGGGGCTGGTGAGTTTCTTTTGGGCCAGGATTGGAATGAGGTTTACTCCCGTACTGGTGCGATCCAATTGGACGCTGAGATACGCGTGCTGTTCCGCTGCGAACATGGTGGCGAGACTGCGACTGAGGCCGGCCATGGTGGTTAGTGCCCGTTTGAGGTCGCGTTCGCGTTGCAGGTTAGCGAGGGCTGCGGCAGCGCTCCCGAGCTGGTCGGTCGGGATGTTCGTGACACCGGGGAGCACGGAGACCCCCTTGATGGCCTTGCCAAGGTCTTGGCCGGCGTTCGTCACGCCAGCGAGCCCCTGAGGATCATGCAGCGTCTGGAGGCGCTGGTAGACGAGGACGATTGTGTGCGCCACGTCCGCGCGTTGGCGGAAGTCTTGAAGGCGTTCGTTGTATTGTTCACCTGAGGGCGCCGGTATCCCTAGCATGGCGTTGTACACCGCCTGGTTTTGCCACCCATCAAGCGTAATGACAGCAAGGTCATCATAATAAGCTGCCAATGTTGTGCTACCGGCAACGGCGTCGCTGAGGATGCGGTCAGCATTCTTCACCGTCCCGCAGCCACTGAGGAGAATGACGAGGACGAGGAAGAAAGACGGCCGGCCGTACCGTCGCGCCACAGCCAGCGTCGCGATGCTGTTGAGCTTCACCCCCTTAGTGTAACAATCGGCGCCGGTGCGCCTTCGCCCGGCGCCATGGCGCTGGGCTTTCCCCGTGTACAAATCCGGCGGGCGCCAAACGGGGGTCCAGACGCGTCCTAAAGGTTTAGGATAGAGTGTAGATAATTTTGTAGCTGCTAGCCCAAGTTCCGCAGTTGGAAGAATAAACTCTTTGCTTTCAAGCGCCGCATGGGCGAGTTTCCACTACATTGCCGCTCGTTCCAGTGCGCTGGGCAGCTTCAGGCCGAGCCGCTGGAGCAAGAT
>JBAWDI010000590.1:0-2328 GCA_049590695.1 Bryobacteraceae bacterium | reverse complement strand
CTACCGATGGGGCCCGCTTCCGGGCGCGCATCCCACGTTCTCGCTCGAGGAGATGAAGCTGGCCGTCGAGACAGCTCGGGATGCCGGCGTGCCCGTGGCTATGCACGCCGGCTCGCCCGAAGGCATGCGCCGCGCCATTCTCGCCGGCGCCGAAACCATCGAGCACGGAGACGGCGGCACCCCGGAACTCTTCAAGCTCATGGTGGAGCGGCACGTGGCCCTCTGCCCGACGCTGGCCGCCACAGAGGCCACCGCCCAGTACGCCGGCTGGAAGAAGGGCCAGCCCGAGCCGCCCAGCATCGTGCAGAAACGCGCCATCTTCAAAGCGGCGCTCGACGCCCGTGTGACCATCCTGAGCGGCAGCGATATTGGCGTGTTCCCGCACGGAGAGAACGCGAGAGAGATCGAGCTGATGGTGGATTACGGCATGCCCCGTCTGGACGCGCTGAAGGCCGCGACGTCGGTGGCCGGCCGCGTTCTGCACATGAACATCGGGGAGGTGAAGCCCGGCATGTTCGCGGATCTGATTGCGGTCGATGGCGACCCCGCCATTGACATAACGGCCCTGCGCCGCGTGAAGTTCGTGATGAAAGCCGGAACGGTTTACAAGCCGTAGCGCCCCATTACAATGAAGGTACGCATGAGGGCATGGAACCGGGCAAAGCTCTTGTGGGGCTACCTCGCGCGCCGGGCGAGGCTCCCGGCGCTGCCGGTCGAATACATTGTCGAAACCACCGCCAAGTGCAATCTCTACTGCCCCATGTGCCCGCGCGAAACCCATCCGCAACCCAAGGCCGATATGACGGACGAGGTCTTCGAACGCCTGGTGCGCGAAGCCGGAGACTCTGCCGAGCACATGATGCTGATCGGCCTGGGCGAGCCTTTCATGGACCCGCACATCTTCGAGCGCATCGAGTTGTGCCATCGTCACAGCGTCTCGACGCTGCTCTCGACCAACGGCACGTTTCTCGACGAGCGCTGCGCCGGCCGGATTCTCGATTCGCCGCTGGAGCAGATCACGCTGAGCTTCGATGGCGCGAAGAAGGAGACCTTCGAGTTCTACCGCAAGGGCGCGAAGTTCGAGAAGGTGCGCGACAACTTCGTCCGCTTCGCGCGCATGAAACACGAGCGGGGGTCGCGGCTCCAGGTGGTGGTGCAGATGGTGGTGATGGAGGGCAATCGAGCGGAGGTGGACGACTTCATCCGGTTCTGGAGGGACGTTCCGGGCATAGACCAGGTCCGCATCAAAGCGGACGAAACCAACCTCATACGTCCCGATGCCGGCCACGCAGCCGGCGATTGGAAGCACCCTTGCCACTACCTGTGGCGCGGCCCCATGTACATCAAGCAGAACGGCGATGTGTACCCCTGCTGCCAGAGCTACATGCTGGATGGCCGGCCGGTGGGCAAGATCGGCGAGCAGCCGCTGACGGACATCTGGAATTCCGAGACGATGCAGGAAATGCGCCGCCTCCACGCGGCCGGCCGGGCCGGTGAAATCGATATCTGTTCGCGCTGCTGCACGACTATCCCGCATCCGGCGCTGGTGGCCGGTAGCCTCGTTTTGCATGGGCGGACGGTGCGGCGGCTGTTGCCGGCGATCGAGAGGCTGACGTACCTGTCGAAGCTGCCGGGGAGGTTGTTGCGGCCGCCGCGGGGGAGGAGAGAATGATGACCCGATACGACCAAGTGGAGGATCACCACGTTAGAACAGCAAGGGGTTCAATGACGAAATACGAGATGATCCTGTACTGAAGCGATGACGACGGGGCGTTTATCGCGGAAGTGCCGGAATTACGGGGTTGCGTCGCGGACGGTCCCCGCAGGCAGGAAGCACTCGCGAACGCGGAGATCGTCATCTCCGAGTGGCTGGAGACGGCTCGCGAACTCGGTCGTCCTGTGCCGGAGCCCTAGGGGCGCCTCCTTTTCGCCTGAAGCTGGAATTGTTGGGCGGCCACTTCTCGGGGACGGGCGCTTTGCGGCAGAGTGGACTGCATTTGAGCGTATCCGTCAGAGGAACTACAGGGTTGACAGAGACGGCGGCTTGGAGTAGCGCCGCGCCGCCCAAGCCTTAGGTGTAAGTTCCGCGAGTCGCTGAACGGACCTGTCGGCCAAGCCAGGCAAGACGCCAGCCAGATATTCCCGGACCGGAATCTTCAGCCGGTGGCGACTTTCCACAATGGACAGAATGGCCGCCACTCTCGGCCCGGCCTGCCGGCTCCCTACGTGGATCCAGTTCTTCCGGCCCAGAGCCACCGGGCGCATCGAGTTCTCCGCCAGGTTGTTGCTCAGCTCCAACTCGGGATACTCCAGGAAGCGCGTGAGCTT
>JBAWDI010000589.1:0-14059 GCA_049590695.1 Bryobacteraceae bacterium | reverse complement strand
CGTCGGCGCGGAAGAGCATCTTGGCGTCTTCCATCTCGACGGGATGCCCGCTCCATTTGTGCACCGTACCGTCGCTATCCCAGGTTTCGGAAAGCACATTCCATTCGCCCATGGGAATGGACTTCGGCGGGACGGCCGGGGGCGGTGGGGTGGAGGCGCTCGGGGGTGGTTTCTGAGCGGCGGCTCCGGCGCATAAGATCAATGCCGCCAATATGGTAAGAAGGAAAGGGCAGGTATAACTCGAAGATTTTTCGTGACAAATATCGCCGGTTGTGTTAATAAGAGTGAGAGAGCGTTTCGGATGGAGCCTCAAACGCTGAAGTTAACACACTTCGGAAGGCTCATGTTGCGGGTGCCGTAAGGGGATTATTGCCGAAGCATGACGTGCAGGTATTGCGGTTCACGTAATGGCGAGGGAGAACACCGCTGCTGGCTGTGCGGCCGGACGCCCGGCGACACGCTGACCGGGGAGTTTACTCTGCCTCGCACGGACGGCGCGCTGGCGGCCAAGCTGCATCCGGCCGCGCACGTCCATGAGCCGGAGCCATCGGTGTCCGGACGGGCGGCGAACCGGACGCGCGGAATGGAGCGCGCCGTGCAGGGTTCCTTGTTTCAGGAACGATCGGCTTCCAACGTGATTCCGTTCGATTCCTTCGTTCCCTCACCTGGCCCTCCACTGAAGCCGCGTTCCAAGGCCGCAACCGGCTCGAAGCCGGTGTCGAAGCCACCGGCTCGCCGGACTCCGCGCGTGCCGGAGGGCCAAGGCAAGCTGGATCTTCTGCCGGCCATCCCGGCGAAGCCGCGCACCCTGCGCACCACGGTGGAAGCCGTCATCTGCTGCGAGGCATCGGTGGCGATACCTCTGCATCGCGCCCTGGCCGCCGCGATCGACTGGATCCTGGTCCTCATCGGGTACGGCCTGTTCCTGGCGGCGTTCTGGCTGGGCGGCGGCGCTTTTGTGCTGAGCAAGCCCAACCTGCTGGTCTTCGGCGGCGCGCTGCCGCTGGTGGGCTTCACTTACGGCCTGTTGTTTGCCATTGCCGGCACGGAAACCGCCGGGATGCACTGGACGCGTTTGCAGGTGATGACCTTCGACGGCTTCCCACCGGACGGCGGGCAGCGCGTGCTCCGCTTTGCGGGCGCGTGCCTGAGCCTCTCGACAGTGGTTGGCCTGTTGTGGTGCCTGGCCGACGAAGAGGGTCTCACCTGGACGGACCACATTTCCCGCACGTTTCCGACGCCCCGCGAATGGAACTCGCAAGTCTTCCGCCGGCGGTAAGCTGGAATTATCCGCGCCACGCGCGCCCGGCACTGGAGGCCTGCAAGAATGAACATCCAATTCGACGAGAAAAACCTGCTGGCCGATATGGTTGGCAATGCCAACGGTCTCAGCCGTTCCGAAATCGAGCGTTCCAAAGGGAAGGCTCTGAAATCTTTCCGCCGGCAAAGCGATAAGAGCCGCTACGGGTTCCCGCACCTTCCTTTCCAGACGCGCGTGATCCAAGCCATCGGCCGGTACGCGGATGAAGCGCGCGGTAGTTTCGACACCGTGTGCGTGGCAGGCATCGGCGGCAGCGCGCTGGGCGCATGGGCTCTCGACTGCGGGATTCGTGGTCCTCATCCCGTGCAGGGCGCCTTCACCACGGAGCATCCGCGACTGGTGATACTCGACAACGTCGATCCCTCGTTCACCGAAGCCGCGCTGGCTTCCATGGACCCGCGCCGGACGCTGCTGGTGGTGATTGCGAAATCGGGCGGCACCGCCGAGACGGTGGCCACGTTTCTGATTGTGCGCGACTGGCTGGAGCAGGCGCTCGGCCGCCGCCACGCCGCGCGGCGCATTGTGGCCGTCACCACCGAGGGCAAAGGCGACCTGTTTGCGCTCTCGCAGGGGGAAGGCTACCGCGTGTTCGGCATTCCCGAAAACGTGGGCGGCCGTTTCAGCGTGCTATCGCCCGCCGGCCTGCTGCCCGCGGCGCTCATCGGCATCGATATTGGCAAGCTTACGCGCGGCGCCAGGCGCATGACGCACCTCTGCTGGCAGCCGGATTTCGGCGAGAATATCGCGCTGCGCATGGCGCTCTGCCACTGGCTCATGCTGACCCGCAAAGCGAAGTTCATCCAAGTGGCGTTCCCGTACTCGAACCATCTGTGGGGCACGGCTTTCTGGTTCCGCCAGCTTTGGGCCGAATCGCTGGGCAAGGCGCGCAATCGCGCGGGCGAGGAGGTCCATACCGGCCAGACCCCGGTGGCCGCGCTGGGCACCACCGATCAGCACTCGCAAGTGCAGTTGTACATCGAAGGGCCCAACGACAAGGTGTTCACCTTCTGGGCGGTGGCGAAATTCTCCACCGCGGGCAGGATTCCCAAGCGCCGCTTCAACCTGGGGGCGTTCGACGCGCTGGCCGGGCGGTCGCTGGCGGAGTTGATCGATGCGGAGCGGCGCGCCACGGCCGCGGCCCTGGTGGAGAATGGCCGCCCCAACTGCACCGTGACGCTCGACCGCGTGGACGAAGAGCACCTGGGCGCGTTTCTGCAAATGATGGAATTTCAGACGGCTTTCATGGGCGAGTTGCTCGACATCAATGCCTTCGACCAGGAAGGCGTGGAACTGGGCAAGAGGTTCACCTACGGCCTGATGGGGCGGGAAGGCTTCGAGAAATACCGCCGCCAGTTCACGGCGTACGAGAGGAAACGGAAGGGGCTGTAGATGTCTGTACTCTTGGCCCTGTTTCTCCTGCAAGCGCAGCCCATCTATGTGCCACCCGGCATTCAGCAGGAGCGCCTGATCCATAATGTGCGCCCGGTTTATCCCGAGTTGGCGAAACAGGCCCATATACAAGGGACGGTGAGGTTAGCCGCTCTCATTGACGAGGACGGGGTGGTCGACCGGCTGAGACTGATCAGCGGCCATCCGTTTCTCGTGAAGGCTGCCTTCGATGCCGTGAAGCAGTGGCGATACCGGCCAGCAACGTACCACGGCGTGCCGATGGCCGTCGTCACCATGATCGATGTCAGCTTCAGTTTGGGGATCGGCGAACCGCCGCCACGCGATAAACCCGATGCCGGCCGTGTGCGGGTGGCCGGCAACATTCGCCATTTGCCTCTGGGAAGAACGTTTGTGAGAGCAGTTTTCTGAGAGCAGTAGCCGTAACGGTTCTGATGATCGGCGTGCAGATGATTGCGCTCTTCGGGGCACTTCATTACAGGAAGCCACCGCGCCGCGGATGTACTGCGAAGCGGACGCCACCACCACGGTCGTAACGGCATTTCCGCCCTGGTAGCAGGGTCAAAGCGTCACCAATTCAGCGGTTCTTCTATGATGAGGACATGATTTGGGAGAAGGACGGCAGTTCGTTGGAAATCCGGACACAGGGCCAATTGGCGGATGGAAGGCCCGCACTGGACGAAATTGTGGCCCGTGGCGCTTTCGTTCATCTGGAGCAGATGGCGAACGAGCATTGGTGGATGGGTCTGGAAGCCGGTGGAAAGTATTTCCATCTGAACTTCGGAGTCCAAGATGGGCGCTTGTGGATTCGTCTGTCCGACCAGGGTGAGGAGAACGCGGAATGGGAAGGCGACAGCCGGGAGAGGCCGATTCCGGGGTTCGATGGTGCGGATGATAGGACTTGAACCTACACTCCCTCGCGGGAACTGGAACCTAAATCCAGCGCGTCTGCCAATTTCGCCACATCCGCACGCGCTGAACAAATTATAGCGTGGCGGCGGGGCGGCGCGTTAGACCAATGTCTCGTCGTGACTCTCTGGAAACCATCCCCGCAAGGTCGAAACCAGCCGCTGAAACGCCGCGTCCTTGCAACTCTCGAGCTTGAATTCTCTGGCGAGATCTCTGAACAGCGCCGACGAGTGCTTTATCCCTCGGCGCCGCAAGGCAGCGTCGAAGGCTTCTTTCGGTCGAGCAGGCTTGAACTCTCCCTCTCCGACGAACCCCTGTTGGCAGATCCAGCGCTTCAGGCTATCCGCGCCACCGGGCCAATTCAGTATTCGGTTTACCTGATAGGAACTGTCCCAGATCCACGCTTCCAATTCAGGATCGAGAACCACCACGCGGGAGCGGCCCGGCCATCCGTTCGCCGCCAGTCTGTCTTCCACGGCCCGCTCCAAGACATCGCGGGGATCATCCTCATGGCCGCAACCTTCGCGATCGAACATGACCAGCGCGTACTCCCATTGGAGGAACGGCCGCAGGAAATCGTGGGCTTCGTTAAACATGCCATTGTCTCGCCGAGGGTGAGGAAAGCAGTCGAAATCGATGGGACGAATTCCCAGAGCCGCCGGGCGGCGAAGAAGCTCCTTGATTGCGAATTCCGCGTTCTTGTCGGCTGTGACGATGACCAGCGGCTTGGGTCCGCCGGGAATCAACCGAGCACTCCGGCTGCAAAAAGATCGCTGAGATTGACGCCGGATTTCCACTGCTTCAACAGCGGGTGCTCATTTCCGGGCAGGATCGTGGTCGCATCTTGCGTTTTCTGAAAGCAGAGCAACTGGTCGGGTCGCGGCATGCTGAGGACAATGGGCGAATGACTCGCGATGAGCACTTGGCCCTCATAGACGGACGAGAGAGACTGAATGATGGTCTCGATTGCCGTGGGATGCACGCCGACCTCCGGCTCTTCAACCAGGTAAACCCCCTGAACACCCGGAAGGTAGGCAAGCAGGGTCAGGGCGAGCAGCCGCAACGTTCCATCCGACACCATCCACTGCGGCACTTCGACGCCGCCGGCGTAGTGAACCATGAGATAGCGGTGCTTGTCCTCCGGACGCGATACGGTTCTGATGTCGACAATGTCGGCAATCGCAGTCCGGACGTGCCCAACCCACGCTTTGAAGGAATCCGGAGACGAATCTTGGACTTGTGCCACGAGACGAGCCAGATTGGACCCATCGTAGACAGCGGCCCTGCCTGCGCCCGGCGGGCTAGGGGCGCGCAGCAGTCTATTATCGAGAGCCACGGTCCTGACGCCATCTTGCAGCAGGCTCTTCAGCCAAGCCACGGATGGGAATTCCGTCCTCTGCATGGTTAGGCTTGAGAAGTTCGGGTGCAATTCAAAGGCAAACTTCTCAGCGCCCGCCGCCTCGGCAGAGAATGATACCTGCTTGCCGTTTCTTGTGATGACCGGCAAGGGCTTCCCGGCGGCATCGCACACCGTCAATCGCTCGCTTGCGATGACGATCTCATCATCGTTGGCGTCAATTTTGGCCGTGAGCTCGTACCGGATTCGCCCCGCTTCGGGAACATCCGGCCGCGTAGCTTCTATCGCAAGACGGAACGAGCTTTCCGTTCGCCCCCATACGAGATCGTGGAAATTCTCAGTGCGGTTGCGTACGGACTCCTTCAGACCCAGGGAAACGACGTCGCCCAGAAACGCGATCACGTCAAGGAAAGCCGATTTCCCACTGCCGTTCGGTCCAACAAGAATCTGATACGGCTGTAGTTCCTGGGATACTTCCCTCAAACACCGGTATCCGGATGCTTCAACCCTCGTGATCATATCCGTACGCGCTGAAGAAATTATAGCGTGGCGGCGGGGCGGCGCGTCAGGCGCCGTTCCGATTTGACAAGCGGAGCGCTGCCCGATAACGTGAACCCAGAGGAGAACACTCATGTTGAAACGGCGGAGCATGTTGGGGATGGTGGCCGGCACGGCCGGTCTCGGATCGCTGCTGGCCGATCAGCCCGCCGCCGCCGTGAACCGGAACTCGGCGCCCAACCAGTTGCGGATCACCGACATGCGGGCCATCCGGATCGCCTCCAACTACGACTATCCGATCATCCGCATCGATACCAACCAGGGCGTCTACGGGCTCGGCGAGGTCCGCGATGCGGGCAACGAGGGCATGGCGCTGGTGCTCAAGCCGCATATCGTGGGCAGGAATCCGCTGAACATCGAGCCCATTCTCGATAGCGTTCGCAATTTCACCAACCAGCGCCGCTTCGGCGGCGGCTATAGCGCCCTGGACATCGCCTTGCACGACATCGCGGGGAAAGTCTACGGCGTGCCGGCCTGGCGGCTGATCGGCTCTCAATACCGCAACCGCATTCGCTGCTATTGCGACACCACGGAATCGAGCGATCCCAAAATCTATGCCGCGCGCATGGCCGCCCGCAAGAAAATGGGGTTCACCTTTTTCAAGATGGACATCATGCCCTCCATGATCCGCAACCGGCCCGGAGGGTTGAATACCCGCGGCGTGGCCACCGCCAAGGGATTGCAAATGTACGGCGAGCATATTCAGGCCGTGCGCGACACCATCGGCTGGGATCAGCCTCTGGCGGCCGACCACTTCGGCCCTCTGGATGTGAACGACGCCATCCGCCACGCCCGCTTTTTCGAGCAGTATGAACTGGCTTGGGCGGAGGATCTGCTCCAGGTAGGCACGCTGGGTTCCGGGGACGCTCCCAAGAACTGGCGCGCCTACAAGGAAATCAAGGAAGCGACCGTCACGCCCATCAACACCGGCGAGAGTCTTTTTGGCCTGGAAGAAGGGTTCCGTCCCCTGATTGAGAACAACGCCGTCGATCTGATTCATGTCGACCCGCTATCGTCGGGCGCCATCCGCGAAAGCAAGCGGATTTCCGAGTTCGCCTCCATGTACGGGATCCAAACCGTCATCCACTTCGCCGGCTCGCCGGTCGGCTGCATGGCGGCGGTACACATGATTTCCACGCTCAAGGATTTCGTGGCGATGGAAAACCACGCGGTGGATATCCCGTGGTGGGGCGACCTGGTGACCGGGCCGGCCAAGCCCATCATTCAGAACGGTTACATTCAGGTGCCCGATACTCCGGGAATCGGCGTCGAACTCAACGAAGAAGCGTGCCGGGCGCACCTGCGAGTGCCGGGGTATTTCGAGCCCACCCCGCAATTCGACAAGTACATCCTCGACGAATTCCGAATCGGCGGTCCGTATCCGCATTTGGACGAGAACGGCCAGCTTGTGAATACCCGGTAGGGGAAAGGAGAGATAGCAATGATCGGGCCAAAGACGGTTGCAGCCCTGTGCGCGCTGTCATTCTGTCTGTTCGCCGCCGGAGACCCCTTCTCCGGCTCCTGGAAACTGAACCCGTCCAGGTCGAAGCTGCCTCCGCCCATCCCGCGGAGCCAGACCGTCCGCATCAAAGCCGGCAGCCGGAGCATTCGGATTCGGGAAGAGGTCGTGGACGAAAAGGGGAAGCGCCTCACGATAACCGTGAACGCACGGTTCGATGGAAAGGACTACCCCGTCACGGGATCGCCGTTCGCCGACGCCGTTGCCTACGAGCGCATTGACAGCCGCACGCTCAAGGGTACAGTCAAGAAGGCGGGGAAGGTCGTAACCTCCGAGACAGTCACCATCTCCGCCGACGGCAAGACCCTGACGGGCACCTATTCCGGCACGGACGCGACCGGCAAGCAGGTGGATGCAGTGGCGGTGTTGGACAGGCAGTGATGGTGGAGTGCAGGGCTATGCGAATCGCCGTCTTATCGGATATTCACGACAACGTCTGGAAACTCGCGGCCGCACTCGAAGCCGTGGGCGATGCCGACGCCCTGATTTGCTGCGGAGACCTCTGCTCGCCCTTCATCGTCCACCAACTGGGACGCGGCTTCCGCCGGCCCATCCACGTGGTATTGGGCAACAACGATGGCGATCTCTACCGCATCACCGCCAACGCGCGGCACTACGAGCACATGCGGATCCACGGCGAGCTGTTTCGCGGGGAGTTCGACGGGCGGCGCGTGGCGGTGAACCACTACGACAACATCGCCCGCGCCATCGCCCTCTCCGGCGAGTTCGACGTGGTGTGCTACGGCCACAATCATGTTTACAGCGTGGAGCGCATCGGGCGGACGCTGGCCATCAATCCCGGTGCGATCATGGGCGCGGCTTTCTCAGCCGGCGGCGGCAGAACCGATGTGGCGTCGACGTTTATGATTTACGACACCGCCACCGGAGAGGTGGCGGGCTTCGAGGTTTCCGGAGCGCTGGCCGTGGCGCCGAGGATACCCCAGTAGACTTCGAGCACGATTTGCACTACTTTAAGCTTTCGGAGTTTCATTCCCCGTTGAGTGGTTACAGCCGAGCGCGAAGGAGCAAGCAATGCAGCAGACAGCCCATGATGTCGTGATCCTGGGAACCGGACTCGCCGGCCTGCGCGCCGCCGTGGAGATCTGCATCCGGACGCGCGGTACGGCGGATATCGCCATCGTCTCGAAAGTGCAGGTCATGCGCTCGCATTCGGTGTGCGCCGAAGGAGGCACCGCCGCGGTGATGCGCCCCGAGGAAGGAGACGGCTTCGATCTGCACGCCTGGGACACGGTGAAAGGCGCCGATTTCCTGGCCGACCAGGACGTGGTGGACCGGTTTGTGAGGGCCTCGCCCGACCAGATCCGCCTGCTGGAGCACTGGGGAGTCCCGTGGTCGCGGCGCGAAGACGGCCGGATCATGCAGAGGGCTTTTGGGGGCCATTCGTATCCGCGTGCGTGCATGGCGGCCGACAAGACCGGCTTCTTCGAGATGCAGGCGCTCTACGACAACCTCGTCAAGTACAACAACTTCAAGCGCTACGATGAATGCTTCGTCACGTCGCTGCTGCTCGAAGGCGGACGATTTGCCGGCCTGACGCTGCTCGACATGGCCACCGGCGAGTTCTTCGTTTTGCGCGGCAAGGCTCTCCTGATTGCTTCCGGCGGGTTGGGGAACCTGTACGGATTCACCACCTACTCGCAGACCGTGACGGGGGATGGACAGGCCATCGCGTACCGCGCGGGCCTGGCCTTGGAAGACCCCGAGTTCCTGCAGTTCCACCCGACCGGCCTCGTGCCATCGGGCATCCTCATGACGGAGGGCTGCCGGGGGGAAGGCGGATACCTGCGCAATAACCGGGGCGAGCGCTTCATGGAGAAGTATGCGCCGAAGATGATGGAGCTGGCGCCGCGCGATATCGTCTCCCGTTCGGAGATGACGGAGATCCTCGAGGGACGCGGTTTCCCGGGAACGGACGGCCTCGATTATGTCCATCTCGATTTGACTCACCTGGGCGCCGAGCGGATCAACAAGCGCCTGCCCCTGATCCGGGAAGTGTGCATGAAGTTTCTGGGAATCGACCCGATCACGGAGGCGATCCCGATCCGGCCCGTGGCTCACTATTCGATGGGCGGCATCGAGGCCGACATCGACGGCCGGACGAAGGTGGAGAATATCTGGGCGGCGGGCGAAGTGGCGTGCCACTCCATGCATGGCGCCAACCGGCTGGGGTGCAACTCCACCGCCGAGTGCCTGGTATGGGGCGACATCACGGGCCGCGGGATCGCCGAGTACCTGGGGCCAGGCGTCAAGCTGGATGCGGCGCCGGAAGGCCGGGCGCGGGAAGAAGAGAAACGCATTTTCGACGGCCTGCTGCAGCGGAACGGAACGGAGAATCCAGCCCACATCCGCCGCGAGCTGCGGACGTTGATGGACCGGCACGCGGGCGTCTATCGCACCGGCGAATCGATGGAGGAGGGCCTGGACAAGATCGCCGAGCTGCGGCGGCGCTTCCGGAATATCGCCATTGAGGACAAGAGCCGCATCTACAACTCCAACCTGATTCGAACGTTGGAGACCGAGAACATGCTGGAGCTGGCCGAGGCTCTGCTGTTCGCCGGTCTGGCGCGCCAGGAATCCCGCGGAGCGCATGCCCGCACGGATTTCCCCACGCGCGACGACGAAAAGTTTCTGAGCCACTCGATGGTTTACTCGACGGGCGGCAGGCCGAGGCTGGAAACGAAGCCGGTCGCAATCACCACCTGGAAGCCGGTGGAGCGAAAGTACTGATGGAAGGAGGCTGGCATGGCCGAAATCAAAAGGCACGATAATCGGCTCGGGCTGTGGGGATGGCTGGGGGGCGGGCGTTGGGGCGCGGAGCGCTACGCCTACATTCTGCATCGTCTCACGGGCCTGGGCATGCTGCTCTACTTTTTGATGCACATTGTGGTCACGAGCCTGCGCGCGCGCGGCATGTACCTGTGGGTCGAGGGTGGATTCTTCCACCAGCCCATGTTCAAGTTCGGGGAATTTCTGGTCTTCGCGGCTTTTGCCTACCACGCCTGCAACGGCGTCCGCCTGGTGCTGGTGGAACTCGGATTTGCGGTCGGAAAACCGATTGAACCGATCTATCCTTACAAGACGTCGCTCGGCGTCCAGCGGCCCCTGCTGATAGCCATGATGACGCTGGCAGCGATTCTGCTGGCGGCGGGCGGCTATGATTTCCTGGGCCTGGCAAAGTAGGAGGCGAGATGCGCGAAACGAAATACTGGACCTGGCACATGGCGGCGGGAGTCGTGATTCTCTTCCTGCTCGGCCTGCACATGCTGATCATGCACCTGGGCGGCATCACCCATCTGTTCGCCCCTCACGGCGGCGAAGCGACCTCGAGGGAGAACAGCTTGTACCGGGATGGCCGCTTGTTCTTCCTGGCGACTTATATCCTGCTGCTCGGGGTGGCGCTGTACCACGGGCTGTACGGCCTGCGGACCATCCTGTTCGAGCTGACGCTGAAACCGGGCGTGGAGAAGGCGGTCAGCCTGGTTCTTCTAATCGTGGGGCTGGGACTGTTCGGCCTGGGCGCCTGGGCGGCGTTCGCAACGCACGCCATTGCCATCGCGGGAGCCAGGGGATAGCCATGCCAGCAGAGATCAATTTTCACGTCACCCGATTCAATCCGGAAACCGGCCAGGCGCCGTACGTCAAGATCTACCCGGTGCCGGTGCGCGAAGGCATGACCGTGCTGGACGGTCTGCACTACATCAAGGACAACCTGGACGCATCGCTGGCATGGCGCTATTCGTGCCGCATGGGAATCTGCGGCTCGTGCGGCATGCTTTTGAACGGGCGTCCGACGCTGGCCTGCAACACGCAGATCCTGCACATCGCCACCACGGATCTGACGGTGGGGCCGCTGCCGAATTTCGACATTATCCGCGACCTGGTGCCCGACCTGACGAGCATGTTCGAAAAACACGTGGCGCTGAAGCCCCACATTGTGCGCGCGGACCAAGCCGAACTGGACGACCCGGAGGGGGAGTTCTACCAGTCTCCGGAAGAGCTCGGCGCCTACCTCCAGTTCACTTACTGCATCAAGTGCGGCTGCTGCATGGCCGCCTGCCCTACCCTGGCCACCGACACGCGATACCTGGGCCCCATGCCGCTGGCGGCGGCCGAGCGGTATAACGCGGACACGCGCGACGACGGGCGGCGCGCCCGCAACCAGTTGACGGGCAGCTCGCATGGCGCCTTCCGCTGCCACTATGCGGGCGAATGCTCGCACGTGTGCCCCAAGGGCGTGGACCCGGCGAGGGCGATCCAGTATCTCAAGCGCCAGTTAGTGCTGGACTACCTGCATTTGGCTCGGCGGAAGAAGCCGTGCGAGAAGCTGCACGGGCCGGGCGAAGGCAAGCTGCTCGCCAACATTACGCCGGCGCCGGCGAAGACGGTTTGAGGAAGCTTGTTGAATCATTGGAGGAACTGAGCATGCCAGTCACGGTAAAGAAGATCACCTTGTGGAGAGCAGAGGTCGACAACCAGCCGGGAACGCTTGCCAACATAGTCGGACCGCTTGCCAAGGCGGGTGCGGACCTCAAGGTGCTGATGGGCTATCGTATCCACGGAAGCGGAGGGAAGGCAGCCATTGAAGTCTGCCCGATCGCGGGCAAGAAGCTGGTTGCCGCCGCGCAAGCGGCGGGGCTGATCCCCTCGGCCACTCCGACGCTGCTGGTGGAAGGCGACGACAAACCCGGATTGGGACACGCCACCGCCCAAGCGGTGGCCGGCGCCGGCATCAACTTCGCCTTTTTTGTCGCTCAAGTGATCGGCCGAAAGTACTCCGTAGTGATGGGCTTCGAGACTGAGGACGACGCCAAGAAGGCGGCACCTGTCATCAAGAAGGCTACGGCGGGCAAGAAGCGCTGAGCAGAACCGCTCCGTGCCGAACCGCGGCCGTCAGGGAGCGGTTGCCCCGTGGCTGCCGCCGGTTCGTTGAAAGCAGTGTGGCCATGGACAATGCCGGCCTCAGGCTCGCGCATGGGTGGAAGCTGTTTGCCAACGGCGTCGCGCCGCCCCCGCTGATCCGCGAGTTCATCCGGCCTGCCGTGCGCGCCGTTCCGTCGCGGATGGCACGCCAGTTGGGCCTCTGCCGGGTGTCGCTCGTGTCCAGCCTCGGCAGCCCCGACCTGGCTTCGCAGTGGACTGCGACAGACCGGGGAGTGGAAATCTCCCTCGCTGCCACGGACCGAGAGGAGCACGACGTCGCCATGGAAATGCTGCTGTGTATGGGCCAAGCGCTCTGGGAGCGACTGCCCGACAGCCAGCGCAAAGCCTACTGGCTACTTCTGGACGCGGAGATTCGTGCGGGCATCGCCGGTGAGATCGACGAAGAGGCCCTGAGGGAGAAGCGCGCGCTGATGGCCAGCCGTTTCAGCGCTGCCAGTGGCGGACGGCTGGAGCGGTATGGCGGCGCTTCCTTTGCCGGAACGGCGGCCGAGTACGTCCATTGCCTCTGGCACGACGTGGAAGTTCGCAGCGGTCCGGATTACCTGCCGGCGCTGCAACTACGGCGTCGGCTGGAACTGCTGTCACGCTGGTTTCCGCCCGATCGCGGGCATTGGCTGTTCGGAGCCGGCTGCCTCCCGCCTCGAAAAGTTGTATAGAAGGATATAGGAGCCTCATAACGCGGAAGAACCTGCCGCTGCTGGCCCAACTCACGGTGTGGCGCGGCATCTTCGCCAGGGATTCGTGGTTTTCCGGGTGGTGGCGCAGCACTTTCCAGTGTTCGAAGAACACCCGGAGGAAGCCGATGCCATAGCCTGAACGTACCCGGCCAGCGCCGGGAAGGAAAACGAGGAGGATTCATGTCCATCATCACCATTTCCAGAGGCACCCTGAGCGGCGGCAAAATGTTCGCCGAGAGTTTGAGTACGAAACTCGGCTATCGGTGCATCGACCGTGACGCCCTCATCGAGCGGGCCGTCACCCAGCGGGTCTCCCAACAGGATCTGCTCACAGCCATGCAGGCCCCCCCTGCCGGGTCGGGCAGGTTTGACCACAAACGCTACGTCCACCTCGCTCTGATTCAAGCCGCCCTCCTGGAAGAGGTGCGTTGCGGAAAGGCGATCTATCACGGTCTGGCCGGCCATGAACTGCTCAAGAAAGCACCGGCCCTTCTTCGCGTGCGCATCATCGCGCCCCTCGATCTCCGCATCCGCATGGCCCGGGAGCGGCGGAAGTTAAGCCCCGACGAGGCAATCGCGTACATTCACAAGATGGATGAGGATCGCCGCAAGTGGACCCAGTTCCTCTACGGCGTCGATTGGCAGGATGCTTCGCAGTATGATTTCGTCATCAATCTCGAACGCCTCAGTATCGACCAGGGCTGCGAAGCCGTCGCGGCGGTAGTCGAGCGTCACGACTTCGAGTTCACACCGGAATCCCAGGCGATTATGAACGACCTCACCCTCGCCAGCCGCGCCCGTGCCGATCTGGCCCTCGATCCATTCACCTCTAACCTCGAAGTCGAGGTGGAGGCGCAAGGGGGATCCGTATGCGTTCGGGGGTCCCATTTTGAGCAGGCGGAGGAGGTGGAGAGGGTTGTCCGTTCCCTCCCGGGAGTCGTGTCGGTGCGCTTCGAGGAGTCGGTCGAAGCCCCGACGGCGTAGCCTCAGGCGGGCCTACCCCGACCGCCAGCGGCAGTCGATCGGCCCGTTCACCAGGAACTGTCCCACCAGTTCCACCACCTCGGGAATCGCGATTGCACATCGGGATGGATCGGGCCTCCGACGGTGGTGCAGTCCGAAGGCCCCACCGCAACCACAATCGTTTCCTTGGGCACATCCAGATCGAGCTTCCTGCCCATCGCAGGCGGTGCCGCCCAATGCCACTTGAATAAGCCCAGTGTGGTGCGACGCAAGAAATGCGCCCGCGCTCGATCTGTGGAGCGACCTTTTAGGTTGCCACGTCGGCGTCCGTGCCGACGTTCTTCGGGGAATGCCGGTAGGAATACCGGCATGGCAGGCGAAACGCC
>JBAWDI010000588.1:0-2110 GCA_049590695.1 Bryobacteraceae bacterium | reverse complement strand
CATTTCCCCCGGCGACATCCGCACCAGGCCGCTCGAGCTTTTCCGCGAATCGCAGCAGTCGGTGGACCTGCGCGCGGCGGAGACGATCGTGTCGGTGGGTCGCGGCATCCAGGAAGCCGGCAACCTTCCCCTGATGGAGAAACTGGCGCGGGCGCTCGGCGCCGAACTGGGGGCGTCGCGCCCCGTCTGCGACGCTGGCTGGCTCCCCAACCAGCGGCAGGTGGGCAGCTCGGGGCAGACCGTCGCGCCCAAGCTGTACATGGCCATTGGAATTTCCGGCGCCATCCAGCACCTGGTCGGCATGAAGGCGTCGCGGACGATCGTCGCCATCAATAAAGACCCGGACGCCCCTATCTTCGAGGTGGCCGATTACGGCATTGTAGGCGATCTCTTCCAGGTGGTGCCGGCGCTCGTCGAGGCGCTTCAAAAGCCCAAATAGCAGAGCAGGCCGGCGAGTCCTGGCCGAAAGATACTGTCGCCAGGCCTTTGTAAGGATTCGTAAAATAAGGCGCGCGTTTGACTTTTCTGCTCTACGCCAGCTATACTTTCCATTCCGCGCCGCACCGATCCCCTTGAGACCCTGAAACCTTTGGTGTTGAACGTGCGTCTTATGCATCTGGTCGGATGCGATCGGTATTTGCAAAAAACATGAAAACGGTTAACAAAAACGGACAGAAGCCCAACCTCGCCAGGTACCGCAAGGTGCTGGAGGCGAAAGCCGAAGAAGTCCGTCGCAGCATGTCCGCCCAGAAAGCGGCCCAGGTCGTGGCCCGCCTGGATGTTCCCTCCGATGAGGGAGATCTCAGCCAGCAGCATCACGAAGAGTGGATCTTCTTGAACCGCAATACCATCGATATGAAGCTGCTGCGCGAGGTTTCCGACGCACTGCACCGCATCGATCACGACCACTACGGCATCTGCCTGGAGTGCGACGAGCCGATTTCGGCCAAGCGGTTGGAAGCGGTGCCCTGGGCCCGCTACTGCGTCGCCTGCCAGGAGCGCATCGCCGCCCGCATCGCCGAGGGCGAGGTCATCGACGAGTACCAGCAAGCCGATCGCTGAAGCCTGCCGCCATGATGCCGGCTTCGCCCACAGTCGTTTCCGGACGCGGCGGCGAATAGCCTTCCCACCTCGGCAAGGTGAATCGGGGTACAATAATTCTGCTGTTTGTTACACCTGTTTTACTTTCCCGAAAGGGTTTGGGGGACTGGAATGGAAAAGCCGGCGCAGAACATTCAAGACAGTTTCTTAAATAACGCCCGCAAGGACAAAATCATTCTCACGATCTACCTGATGAGCGGCGTCAAGCTCTCGGGCCGCATCAAGAGTTTCGATAAGTACTCCCTGGTGCTGGAGACCAACAACCAAGAGCAACTGATTTTCAAGCACGCCATTTCGACGGTGGTCACGCAGAAGACTGCGCACTCGTACCCCAGCGGCGCGGCAGTGGCGGGCCAAAGCGCTGCGGGCGGAATTCCGCCGCCGGCGCCGGTCCACGAGGACGCTTCGGAGGCTTAGCACACGCCACTCGGTAACCCCGTTCGAGAGCGGGCAATTCTGGTCGGGCTGGAATGGAAGACGCGCGGCGGGGTGCCCTCTGGGCCCGGCAGGGACAAAGCCGTTCCGGCGGAAGAATCACTGGAGGAACTGGCCGAACTGGCCGCCAGCGCCGGAGCGCAGATCGCCGAAAAAGTGTTTCAAACGCGCCCGGCTCCGGACGCCGCCACCCTCGTCGGCCATGGCAAAGTGGATGAGATCGCGGCCGCCGTCGCATCCAGCGGCGCCGATGTGGTGATCTTCGACCACGACCTCTCTCCCACCCAGCAGCGCAACCTCGAAAAGGCCATCGACGCCAAAGTCATCGACCGCACCCAGCTCATCCTGGACATTTTTGCATCGCGCGCGCGGACGCGCGAAGGCCGCCTCCAGGTGGAGCTTGCTCAGTTGAATTACCTGCTGCCGCGCCTCTCCGGCCACGGCGTGGAGATGTCCCGTCTGGGCGGCGGCATTGGGACGCGCGGGCCCGGCGAAACCCAGCTCGAAACCGACCGCCGCCGCATCGCCCGCCGCATCAAGAAAATTGCCGACGCGCTGGAGGGAGTGCGGGCCG
>JBAWDI010000587.1:0-12426 GCA_049590695.1 Bryobacteraceae bacterium | reverse complement strand
GTTTCGACCAGCAGTATGCCGAGGTCGTTGAATCCCCGTGCGGACGCGGGGTCGGCCTCGACGGCCGCGCGAAGCTTGATCTCGGATGCTTTCTGGAAATGCGCCGCGGATTCTTCCCCGTGCCCCGTCATGAGCAGCACGGTTCCCAGGTTGCGGTGCGCCGCCTCGTCATCGGGGCTCAGTTCCAGAACCTCCCTCCACTTGGCGGCGGACGCTTCGTACCGTCCGGTCCTCTGCAGGTAGGCCGCGCTGTTGTACAGCTTGTAATAATCGATGACCGGGCCGCCGATTTGCCGCAAGCCATCGGGCGGGACGTTCACGAACTCCGGAATGTTCACGGCGCGGTTGGCGGCGGTCGAGTTGTCGACGAGAATGGGCGGGCTATCGTTGCCATCGGCGTCGATGTGCGTGAGATACATTTGCGTGTAGGGCGACCTGGCCTTCGACGAAAACACCAGCCAGCGGCCGTTGGGCGAGAAACTGTGCCACGAATTCATCAGGGGCGTATTGCAACGCATACGCCGCGCCGGCCCGCCCTCCGCGGGAACAATGTACAACTGGCTGTCGGGACGCATCAGCTCCCCGTTGCGGCACTGGACGAACACGATCCATCGCCCATCGGGAGAAACCTTGGGAAAGGTATTGCTCATGCCATTGCGCGAGGCGCCGGCGATCGGCTCCGGCTTACCTCCTTCACCGTTGCGGAACGGAATCCGGTAGAGGTCGTACCTGATTTGCAGTTCGTTGGGGTCGTTGGCGAATTTGGCCAGCGGCACAGCCGGCGGATTGGGGTCGGTGGCCTGGGCGCGGGCGAATACGAGGTACCGGCCGTCGGGGCTCCAGACGGCGCCCATCTGCACAAAGCGCGGGTCATCGGCGCCGGCGAGCGGCCGCAGCACTCCCGTTCGGCGGCTGTACCAGCTCAGAATCCCGCGCGTGGGATAAAACACCTGGAGGAAGCGGTAGTCCTTGAAATTGGCCACGTAATAATTGCTGGGAGGCTCGGCGGAGGCAGCCGGCATCCCGGCCGGGTTGACCGTGGTAACCACGTACTGCCCGTCCGGGGAAACCTGCGACATGAAGCCGATGCGGACGCTGCCTTTCAGCTTACCTTCGGGCGATTTCCACTGAATCACGTCCGATTTGTGGACGGCCATCTGAGACGCAACCTGCGCCAGGATGTACATCCCGCGGTTGCCTTGCAGTCCATCGAGATCCATTCCCATGGTCTTGCCGTCGGCGGAGAACGAATGGCAGTTGGCGCACACCGGCAGGTTGTCCATCACCACCCGGCTGCGGGCTTCGCCCACGTTGCGGACCCGCCAGGCGACTAGTGGAATGGCCTCGGCGGCCAGGGGTTTGATGACGCCTTTCTCCAGCTCCGAGGGCATCAGCGGCACGTCGCGATAGAAGATGGGCGCGCCCACCGTGTCCTTGGAAGTGCGTATGGCGACCTTTCCACGGGAGACGGCCTGGTCGGCCCGAAAACCGGTGATTGTCACGGTTGCGGCGCCCGATACCGAATGCCGCTTGATGGCCTGCCACGTCACAGGGTCCGGCGTCCAGGAGTGCGCGGCCAGTTGGGGCGGGGGTTGGTTGGTATCGGCGACGCAATCCGTATCGACCGTGCCGATGCGCATGCGCTCGCCCTTGGAGGTGGCATGAATCGTCGCCTCGCCAGCGCCGAACGAGACGTCGATCCGCCACAAGGCGACGCCTTTCGCGCTATCGCGCCACAGGAACGTCGGGGGCGTGATCTCGGGCGGAAATAGCGATCCTTGCTCGGGATAATCGATCGTGATCGACGCCGGAGGGCTGGGCGAGCCCAACAGCAGACCCAGCAGAACGATCCCCACCATAAGACCAGTTTACAGCCCGGCGCGGCCACTTTGCTAGAATTGAAAAGGCCCCCGGGCGCTATGACCCTCGACGCGATTCAAAGATCGTTGAAGGAGCGGGGCGTCCGCCTCACCCGCCAGCGCCAGATTCTGCTCGGGTTGATCGACAAGACCGGCGCGCACTTGGACGCCGAGCGGTTGTACGAGCTGGCCAAGGAAAAAGACCCGAAGATCAACCGCGTCACCGTCTACCGCACCCTGAAAATGCTCAAGACCGGCGGCCTGGTGGATGAGCTGGACCTGATGCACTACGGCGGCGACCAGCACTACTACGAGACGCGTCTCAAGCAGGAGCACGCGCACGCCATCTGCCTGCGCTGCGGCCGGGTGGAGGAGTTCTTCGGCGAGCCGCTGCAGCGCCTGCGCAAGCAGATCGAAAGCCACTTCGGTTTCCAGGTCCTGCTGGCGCGGACCGAAGTGGGCGGGTATTGCGCGCACTGCCAGACGCTGCGGGCGCGCGAACTGGAAGAGGTGCGGCTTCTTCCCATAGAGTCGGCCGGGCCCCCCGCCCGGCGCCGGCGGGGCGCCCCCCGGGCCCGGCGCACCTGTATGGAACCGGCGTCGCTGGTGGTGATCGACCCGAACGGACACCGCACGCGTGTGGCCATCGACCCGCTGCCGTTCTCGATCGGGCGGCAGCCCGAGAGCGACCTCATTGTTCGCGACAGCCGCGTCTCCCGCACCCACGCGCGCATCGTGGCGGAGAGCGGCGATTACGCCATCGAGGATTGCGGCAGTCTTCACGGCACCTACGTGAACGGTAAACGGATCACTCGCCAGGCGCTGCGGAATTCCGACAAGATCGAATTCGGCGCGCCGGATTCCTACCAGCTTATCTTTGCGCTGGACGGCGCGGAGCTGAAGCGCCTGATGGAGCAGGTGGGCGGCGCCGAGAAGCCAGGCGCGGCGCACGGGGTGCCCCCTGGGCCCGGAGGCAACCTGGCCAAGCTGCGCGCCATTCTGGACCTGGCGCGCACGGTGCAAAGCTCGTTCTCGGTGGATGACGTGCTGGTGTCCGTGGTCGATACGGCGCTGGCCATCACCGGCGCCGAACGCGGCTTCCTGCTGCTGCGCGCCGGGGGCGGTCTGGAGATGCGCATCGCCCGGCACCGGAGGGGGAGCCATTTGCATGACAGCGATCTGCGCGTGCCGCGCGAGGTGATCCACCGCGCGCTCGAACGCCGGCGGGAACTGCTCTCCATGAACTTCGACCCCCTGGGCGAAGGCGAGACGCGGCCGCAATCGAGCGTAGCCGACCTGGAGCTGCGCAGCGTGATCTGCGTCCCTCTGGTGCGCATCCGGACGGGCCAGGGCGAAGCCACCAGCGTGCTCTCGACGGGCAGCGAAACCGTGGGCGTGCTGTACATGGATTCGCGCCTGACGGCGGCCGACATGGCGGGCGGCAACCGCGAACTGCTGCAGACTCTGGCCATCGAGGCCTCCACGGTGCTCGAAAACGCGCGCCTGCTGGAAGAGGAGCGGACCAAGCGCCAACTGGAGGAAGAACTGCGCCTGGCGCGGACCATCCAGCAGAGCCTGCTGCCCGGAAAATTGCCATCCGAGGGATGGCTGCGGGCCAGCGGAAGCAGCGTGGCGTCGCACGAAGTGGGCGGCGATTACTTCGACGTGACGCCGGTCAACCCGCATTGCTGGTGCGCGGTAGTGGCGGACGTTTCGGGAAAGGGCGTAAGCTCGGCGCTGCTGGCCTCGCTGTTGCAAGGTGCGATGATCACAGCCACCGACCACCCCGCCACCCTGGGCCGCCGCATCGAGCGCCTGAACCGGTTCCTCATGGACCGCACCGGCGGCGAGAAGTACGCCACGGTGTTCTATGCCCTGCTGGAGCTCGACGGACGCCTGAGCTACGTGAACGCGGCGCACTGCCCGCCGATAGTCGTACGGGCGAGCGGCGAACTCTCGACGCTAAACGCCACTGGTATGCCGGTAGGGCTGATGGAGACCGCCGGGTTCGGAGTAGCCGAGGAGCATCTGGCGCCCGGCGATAAGGTTGTCATCTACACCGACGGCGTGACCGAAGCGCAGAATGCCGCCGGCGAATTCTTCGGCAAGAAGCGGCTGCGCGAGATTGTGACAGCGCGCGCCGGGGACCATTGCCAGGCGCTTCACGACGCCATTCAGGCGGCCGTAACCGAGTTCACCGAAGGCGCCCCGCAATCGGACGACATCACGCTGGTGGTACTGGAAAAGGGGTCAGACGCATTTTAGGAAAATGCGTCTGACCCCTTTTCTACAGCTTCATCCGCTCCAGCTTGCGGTAGAGCGTCTTGCGCTCGATGCCCAGGATCTGGGCGGCCTTGCTCTTGTTGCCGCCGGTGGCGGCCAGCACGCGGCGGATCTGGTCTTCCTCGGCGTCGGCCAGCGTCTCCACGGGCTTCTCGCGCGACTCCATACTGGTCAGGGCATCGTGTACCGAATCCGAATCCACCCGGTCCGCCAGGATGGTGAGCCGCTCGATCACGTGCTGCAACTGGCGCACGTTGCCGGGCCAGGTGTAATCCTGCAGCGCCTTGACGCCGGAGTCCATCAGCTTCACGTCGCGGTTGTAGCGCGCGTTGTACTTGTTGATGTAGAACCGCGCCAATAGCGGAATGTCGCTGCGCCGCTCACGCAGGGGCGGCAACACGATGCGCACCGTGTTCAGGCGGTACCACAGGTCTTCGCGGAACTTCTTCTCGTCCACCAGGCGCTGGAGGTCGCGATTGGTGGCGGCAATCACGCGCACATCGACTTCCTTGGAGCGCGACGCGCCCACCGGGCGGATCTCGTGCCCTTCCAGAAAACGCAGCAGCGCCAACTGAAAGTTCATCTCGATTTCGCCGATTTCGTCCAGGAAGACGGTGCCGCGGTGGGCGGCTTCGAACACGCCGACGCGGTCGCGATCGGCCCCGGTGAAGGCACCACGCATGGCGCCGAACAGCTCGCTCTCGAGCAGCGAGGGCGCGATCGACGAGCAGTCCACGGGCACGAACGGCTGGCTGGCCCGGCGGCTGAAGCGGTGAATCATGCGCGCCACCATCTCTTTGCCGGTGCCGGTCTCGCCCTCGACGATGACGCTGGCGTCGGTGGGAGCGGCCCGCGAAACGGTCTTGTAGATCTCCACCATGGCGGGCGAGCTGCCGATCATCTCCGTCTCGGGCGAATCCTCCTCTTCGGCCTCGTGCCCGTGGTCGCCGCGCGCCGCCTCGGCGCGCTCGATGGCGTCGAACAGCACGTCGAATTCGAAGGGTTTGGCAATGTAATCGAAAGCGCCGCCGCGGGTGGCGGCCATTACCGTCTCGACCGTGCCGCGCCCGGTCATCAGAATCACCGAACAGAGCGGATCTTTTCGCTTGGCGGCGTCCAGTATGTCGAGGCCGGTGTGCTCATCGATATAGATATCGGAGACCACGATCGGATAAGCGTCGCTGCCCAGCCGCTCGATGGCTTCCGCGGTGGTCGACACGCCGTCCACCGCGTACCCTTTCTCTTCCAGGGCCGTCAGTATGGTGAACTGAAGCGCTGGATCGTCTTCTACTAACAGTATTTTCTGCATCAATGTTGTACGGGCACGACCACCGTGAAACACGAGCCCACGCCCGGCTCGCTGGTCAATTCAATCCGCCCCCCATGCTGTTCCACGATCTGTTGGACGATGGAAAGCCCGATTCCGGTGCCGGCTTCTCCGGATTCTTCCGCCTTCTTGGTGCGGTAGAACTTTTGAAAGACCTGCTTGACCTCCTTCTGATCCATGCCGATGCCCTGGTCCTTGACGGCGATGCGTATGTGGCCATCGTCCCTCCAGCCGGAAACCCGGACTTCGGTGCGCTGGGGGGAATACTTCACCGCGTTGGTAAGTAAATTGTAGCAGGCGTATTCCATCAATTCGCGGTCGCCGGTAAGTTGCAGTTCTTCGGGGATGGGTTCCAGCGTGATGGCGATATGCTTGCGCTCGCCCAGCGGCTTCACGCGCCCCACGCAGACGTCCACCATCTCTTTCAACGGGATGGCCTGGCGCTTCAGTTCCATCTGCCCCGCGGAGAGCCGCTCCACATTGAGGAAGATTTCTACCATGCGGGCCAGGCGCTTGGATTCCGAGTTGATGAGCAGCGCGATCTGCTGGCGTTTCTCCTCGGTCAGCGCGTAGCGCGAGATCAGCTCGCTGGAGCCCTGGATGGCGGAAAGAGGCGTGCGCATTTCGTGCGTGACGAAGTGCATGGCCTGCTGGTAGCGCTCACGCGCGGCCTGTTCGATACGCAGATTACGGCGCACCACGAGGTGATAGTAAGCGGCCGCAGTCATGGTCCCCAGCAGCGCTGCGAACGCCGGCGTCGAAAAAGGAAGGACGCGCCGATGTGTGAAAAAGACGTAGGGCGTGACGCCGGCGGCCGCCAGAATCAACACGCTCGCGGCGTATGCCTGCCACCCCGGCAGATACCGGAAGGCCAGGCCCGCGGCCACCACCAGGCCAAGACTGATGAGCAGCATCCAGAAGTAGGAAAGATCGGTGATGAAGAGGCCCTGTGCCAGGGTCTCAAACGCCTCAGCGTTGATTTCGATCCCGGTGGTCTGGTGGCTGAGCGCGTAGGGGGTCAACAGGCGGTCGCGAACCTCGGTGATGGCAGTGACGCCGACGAATACCACCTTGCCCGTGAATTTCGCCGCCAGTGCGGGATTTTCGAGCAGGGCCTCCAGAGATACGCGGGGGATGGGGTCCATGCCGAACGGAATGAACCGGACGCGCATGGGCCGGCCCTCACCTTCAATCCGATTCCGGGTGATGGGGGAATGCTCGGGAATGGGAATAATGGTGTCGCCGATCTGAAGATCGGTGGGAGATTCGATGATGGGCGCGCCCCGGCTCAAGCGGAACGCCTCCAGCGACAAAGCCCACCGCCGCACATGGCCGGAGTGTTCTTCCATGTGTTTTTCCAGAGGAATGACGCGCGTGACGGAGTCATTCTGGTCCGGATCGACGTAAACGTGCCCCAGGGCTGCACCGCGCCGGAACTCCTCGAGGGGGTCCTCCCACTGGCGGCCGTCATCGATCAGCTCGCAGGAGAGCACCAGGTTTGGCGTAGCATGAAAAGCCTGGGCGAGCGCGGCATCCACGGCCGGGTCCTGACTTCTTTCCGCGAGGATCACGTCCACCGCGACGGCCTTGGGCGCCGCCGGCGCAATCAGGCGGAGGGCCTGGGCCAGAGGCAGGCGAATGCCGTGGATGCCGCCGGGAATGGCGGAGAGGGTCCGCTCGTCGATGGCCAGCAGCACCGACTGCGGCTGCCACGGCGTGGGCCGATAGAGACGGAACATGTAGTCGTAGGCGTAGTTGTCCAACTGCGCCCCGAACATCCAGCTCCCCACCACGGCCACGACAAACGCGGCCGCCAGCAGGGCGACATACGAAGCCGTGCTTTTCCAGTTCAGCCGCGCCACGAATTTCAGTATAGTCGGGTGGCGCATGCTTTAGCTTGCCCTTTCACGCAGCAGCTACCGCTGGCTCAGCCCGCCGTCCACCGCCAGCAGTTGCCCGGTGACAAAACTCGACGCTTTCAGAAAGTAAACCACCGCGTCCGCGACCTCCGCCGGCGTGCCGCCGCGCCCTGCCGGAGTGGCTGCGATCATCCTCTTGCCGCGCTCGTCGATGTCCTCGAACGGGATCACGCCCGGCGCCACCGAGTTCACCGTGATCTCCGGCGCGAAGGCCTTGGCCAGCGCGCGCGTCAGCATAATCACCCCGGCCTTCGAGGCGCAGTAGTGCGCGTGCTCGGCCCAGGGGCGTATGCCGCCCAGCGAACTGATATTGACGATGCGGCCGCCGCCGGTCTTTTTCATGAGCCGCGCGCCGTTCTGGCAGCAGAAGAAGACCGCTTTCAGATTCACGGAGTGAATGAAATCCCAGTCCTGCTCGGTGATTTCGAGCGGATCCCGGCGCGTGAAGCGCGCGGCATTGTTCACCAGGCCGTCGAGCCGTCCGAAGCGCTCTTCCAGTTCCGCGAACATGCGGCCGATTTCGGCCACGCTCTCCAGGTTGGCGCGTACCACGGCCGCGCCGCCACACTCCTCGGCCGTGCGGCGCGCTTCGGCTTCCGAGCGGTGGTAATGGATGCCTACGCGCGCGCCCTCTTCGGCCAGCCGCAGGGCGATCCCTCGCCCGATTCGCCGGGCCGCGCCGGTGACCAGCACCACGTGGCCGGCGAGACCTCCATCAGACGTTCGGCTCTCCATGAACTTCGATCTCCTCCGGGTCCACGCCCGCGCGCGCCGGCTCGGGGAGCCGGCCGGTAAATTCCGCCCAGCCCCAGAATATCGCGGTTGTCGAGCTGAGCGCTCCCGCAATCGCGCCAATCGTCCGCGGGTTCCAATGCTCGGATGCGATGCCCGCCAGCATCATCGAGATCATCATCACGGACCATGTGGTCGATTCCATGGTGGCGAACACCCGCCCCCGGAACGCGTTGGGGACGTGGCGCAGCAGTTGCGACATGTTCATTACCGAGCTGAACCCCACCCCCGCGCGCGACAGCGCGATGAACACCAGTGCCCAGGCGAAGCTGCGCATCTGGCTGAACAGTATATACGAACCGCCATGCACCACGTAACAGATCGCAATCGAGCGTTTGTAATTGGTGAAGCTGAGACGCCGCCCGATGGTATGAGCCAGCACCCCGCCGCACAACAGGCCGATTCCGGCGCAACTCCAGATGGTGCCGAGGCCCGCCGGGCCGCGATTGAAAACCAGCTCGCCGAAGACCGTGAACAGGATCTGCGCCGCCCCGCCGCCGGTGGCCCAGCCGACGTTGATCAGCGCGAGTCCGAGAATCAGCGGCGTGGCGCGCATGTACCGCAGCCCCTCTTTGTACTCGTGCCACGGCCGCACCACCTCGGCTTCGGTGAGCGAGCTGCGCGGCGCGCGGAAGCCGCGGCCCGCCAGAAACAGCCTGGAAATGCACAGCGCGGAGACCAGAAAGGAAAGCGAGTTGCCGAAAAACGCCCACTGGTATCCGAACTGCATCACGCTCGCCCCACCCAGGAAAGTGCCGATGGTGAGCGTGGTCCACTGGGTGGTCTGGGTGAGCGAATTGGCCGTGTGCAGCTCGTCCTTGGTGGCGATGGAGGGCAGAATGGACGCGCGCCCGCTGGTGAAAAACGGCGACGCCAGCATCAGCAGCGCGCTCAGCACATACAGCAGCCACGTGTCCGTGCGCCTCACCGTCAGGATAAACGCCATGGCCACTATCGCGCGGATCAGGTCGCTGGCGATCATGACCTGCTTGCGGTTCAGCCGGTCGAGCACCACGCCCGCCACCGGCCCAATCAACACCGCCGGGATGGCGCGCGAGAGCATCACCCCGCTCACCACCAGCCCCGACTTGGTGTGCGCCACCGCCAGGCTGAAAACCGCGATGTTGTTGAAGTGGTCGCCGATTTCGCTGACCACCTGCCCGGCCCACGTGTACCGGTAGTTGCGGTTGTCCCTCAGCAGCGAGACGAAGGCGTTCAACCGATGGACTCCTCGCGCACGGTAATCGCGCGAATGTAGTCGTGGTCGAGCGCGTAGCCGAAGCCCGGCTCGTCGCGAATGGCGATAGTGCCCCGTGGCGTGGCCTCGACGGCCGGATCGATAATGTCGCGCTTCCAGTACCTGTGGCTCGCCGAAACGTCGCCCGACAGCACGAAATTCGGCAGCGTGGCCAGCGCCACGTTGTGCGCGCGCCCCACGCCCGCCTCCAGCATGCCGCCGCACCACACCGGAATCCCCGCGGCCTGGGCCACGTCGTGTACGCGCTTGGCCTCGCTGAACCCCGCCACGCGCCCCAGCTTGATGTTGATAATGCCGCAAGCGCCCAGCTTGATGGCCTGCTCCGCGTGATGCGCGGTACGGATGCACTCATCCAGGCAGATGGGCGTTTGGAGCCTTCGTTGCAACTCCGCGTGGTCGATGATGTCGTCGTGGCTGAGCGGCTGCTCGATCATCATCAGGTAGTAGTCGTCAAGCTGGCGAAGCCGTTCCGCGTCGGCCAGCGTGTACGCCGAGTTGGCGTCCGCCATCAGCTTGATTCCGGGGAAACGCTCCCGCACCCTCCGCACCACGTCCACATCCCAGCCCGGCTTGATCTTGATCTTGATGCGCTGGTACCCCGCCGCCACCTCGCGTTCAATCTTCTCCAGAAGCCGCTCGACCGTGTCTTGAATGCCGATGGAGACGCCGCAGGGAATTTCGCGCCGGGAACCGCCGCCGATTTTCTTCCAAAGGGGCACGCCATCGAGGCGCGCTTCAAGGTCCCAAACGGCCGTTTCCAGGCCTCCGCGCGCCATGTTGTGGCCGCGGATGTGCGCCGTCAGCGGGTACACGTCCGCGGCGCTCCCGAGCTCGCGGCCGACCACGCGCGGCGCCGCGTAGTCGCGCAGAATTATCCACGCCGACGCGGTCCATTCCTCGTTGTAGAAGGGATTTTCCCCGGCCGTCACCTCGCCCCAGCCGGACGCTCCCTCACCCTGCGCTTCCACCAGGATGATGTGGCGCTCGGTGGTGCGCCCGAAGCTGGTCTCAAAAAAATGCACCAGCGGCATGTCGATCTGGCGCAGGGTGATGCGTTCGACCTTCATGACCATGGCTCCAAGAGGTAGGTTCCCTCCGTTTCGCTCCGCTCGAAGCCGGTAACCGCGAGGCCCCGCTCGAAAGCGCGCTGGAACTTCTCGCCGTTGATTCTCTGGATTTCACGCGCGCGGCCAGGCTCTTGGCTGCGAATCCGCGCAATATCGGAGGGGAAGACGATGCGCTCCTCGACCCGCCGCGCCACCGCTTCACCCGCCAGCACGGCCCGTACGCGCGGCGAATCCGTCCACCATTCGGCGATGCAGCGGTCGGTAGGCAGCCCGCCGTGCAAGGGGCTGTCGGTCACACCGTACTGGTTTTCAGAATACTGCCGCACCACTGCGCCCAGCCGCTCGAGGTTGAAGAAAGCGTTCTTGAGTTCCAGCGGATCGAAGGTCCACTCGATCAGCTCGATTCCTCGCTCCAGTGCTTCCTCGCGCTGGCGCAGCTTCAGCCGCCGCCCGATCCCGGCATTCCGCCAGGCCGGGAGCACCCCCAGCATGTGGCTATGCAGATACGGCCGCGGACCCGGCTTGATTCCCGGCACGGCAATGAGGAACCCGGCCATCTCATCGCCGTCGTAAGCGCCGAATAGTTGCCCGCCGATCTCTCCGTACACCACGAAAGAGCGCAGGGGCAGCATTTCGCTGTCGGCGAACCCCCAGACGGTCTGCTGCAAGCGGACAGCCTCCGCGAATTCCTCGAACTGGCGCAACTGGCGGATCTCGATCACCGCTTGGCTTCCTGCCACAGCGCCTCCAACTCCTCGATATTGGAATCTTGCGGTTTCCTGCCGCGCTCGGCCAGCTTGCGCTCGATGTAGCCGAAGCGCTCGCGAAACTTGGCGTTGGTTCCGCGCAGCGCCTGCTCCGGATCCACCTTCACAAATCGCGCCAGGTTCACCAGCACGAACAGCAGGTCGCCCAACTCGTCCGCAAGCTGCGCTGGCGACCCGTTGCGCCGCGCCTCGCCGAACTCGGCCAGCTCTTCATGCAGCTTCTCGATCACCTGCTCAGGATTTTCCCAATCGAACCCCACGCCCGCGGCGCGCGAGGCGATCTGTTGCGCTTCCACCAGCGCCGGAAGCGCGCGCGGCACCGAACCGAGAAGACCGGCCTCTTCCCTGCCCTGGTCCTTCTTTTCCGCCGCCTTCACCCCCGCCCAGATGCGCTTCACATCGCCGGCCGATTCCGCCGAGTCCTCCCCGAACACATGCGGATGGCGCCGAACGAGCTTCTCATTAATGGCGTCGAGCGCATCCTCGATGCCGAACAGGCCCTGTTCCGAACCCATCTGCGCGTAGAAGACGGCTTGCAGCAGGAAATCCCCCAACTCTTCGGCGAGATCCTTCCACTCCCGCCGGTCGATGGCGTCGAGAACCTCGTAGGTCTCTTCGAGGGTGTACGGCTTGATGCTCTCGAAGGTCTGTTCCCGGTCCCACGGGCAGCCGTCCGGAGCGCGCAACCGGGCCATGATTGCGACCAGTCTTTGGAATTTTTCGCCAGCCGTGGAATCGGTTTTCATTGTGGGGGAGCGATTTCCCCCAATGTAGCATAGGGCGCCGGGCGAACCCGCCCTGACGGTAGCGGATACGTCAGGAGGCTGATCGTTCCATCACTCCGGCGCTCTGGGTTCTCCCGCCCGGATCAAAGCAACCTGCTCGCGCAAAACACGACAGCGATTCTTAGCGGCGCGCCAGACACCGTCAGATACAGGCTCTCATGCCGCATACAAGAGCCGCGCCTCTTCGAGGATGGAAGCCCGGATGAGCGGCTTGAGTCCGTTCTTGGATACCAGATCCACCTTCCGCCCGAGGAGATCTGAGAGATCCAACATCAAGCCGGCGTAGTCCACCAGATCGATGTCGGCATCCGGCAGGAACTCGACCAGCATGTCGATGTCGCTCGCGGGCCGCATCTCTCCGCGGGCCGC
>JBAWDI010000586.1:0-3902 GCA_049590695.1 Bryobacteraceae bacterium | reverse complement strand
CACCGCGGCGCGCGCCCGCTCCACCTGCCCTTCCTGTGCCCGGATCACCTCCGCGCGCGGACCGGCCAGCACCAGCGCGTCGCGCTCGGTGGCCTGCTTCAGCGCGGCTTGCGCGCTCTCCCAGCGGTTGCGGTATTGGTCGAACTGCGCCGCGGAAATGTCGTCGTCCTTGAACAGCGTCTGGGAGCGGTCCCAATCTTTCTTAGCGCGGTCGAGCTCCGATTGCGCCGCATCCACCGCCGCCCGCGCGTCCAGCTTTTCCTGCGGACGCGCGCCGTTGTTCAGCTCCGCCAGGCGCGCTTCGTTGGACCCCAGGTCGGCCCGCCGCTGCTCGATGTCGGCCGCCAGCGTGGCTTTCTCCCAAGCCAGCGACGTCTCCGACTGCGCCAGTTGCGTCCGGGCCGATTCGAGGCCCGCCACCTCACGCTCGCGCTGCGCCATCAATTGGTCGCGGTCGAGCCGCGCGATCACCTGCCCCTTCTTGACGGCGTCGCCTTCATCCACGGTGCGCTCGATCAGCCGCCCGGCGGTCTTGAACGCGATATTGACTTCCGTCAGCTCGATGTTTCCGGAGACCACGATGCGGCCGGTCTGGTTGTTTCCCATCCCGCGGTACAAGTACATTCCCGCCACGCCTGCCGCCGCCAGCACTATAAGAACCAGAATGATTCGTTTCATCACTGCACCATGCTCCTCACTTTACCCATCGACTGCGCCAGGTCGATGCGCGCCACGTTGTAGTTGTAGAGTGCCGCCGTCTGGTTATCGCGCGCGCGTTCCAGCCGCGTCTGCGCGTCGGTGACTTCCACGCTGATGGCCACTCCCGCGTCCACCCGCCGCCGCGCCTGCGCCAGCTCGTTCTCGGACAGCTCCAACCCTTCCTTGGCCACCTTCACCTGCTGCTCCGCCGATTCGAGCCCGTCCAGCGCCAGCCGCACATCCAGCTCGATCTGCTCCTTGAGATCGTTGGTTCGCACCTTCTCGGAGCGGTATTGCGACGCCGATTCCGCCCGCCGCGCATCCCGCCTGCCGCCATCGAATACCGGCACCCGCAGCGAGATGCCATACGTGCGCGTGGGCAGCGCGTTGTCGAAGCCCGTGCCGATGGAGCCGTAGTCGCCGAAGGCCGCAACCGATGGCAGCCGCTCCATTTTGGTGGCGCTGGCCGCCATGCGCGCGTTGGCTTCCCGCTCCTGCTGCGCCTTCAGATCCGGCCGCTCCTTCAGCGCCTGCGCGCGGGCCTGTTCCATGGTGACGGCGTCCACCGGCACGTATGCCAGCTTGTCGGTCAATTCCAATTCGGTATCGAGGCGCAGCCCCATGACGCGCAGCAATTGCAGCCGCGCGCTAGTCCGCTGGTTTCCGGCCACCAGCAGCCGCTGGCGGTCGTTGGCAAGCTGCACTTTGGCGCGCGTAATCTCGATGCCGGTCCCCGTGCCGGCGGCCTTTTGGTTCTCCGCCTGCTTCAATACCGCCTCGGCGAGCGTCACATCGGACTGCGCCGTTTCCACGTCGGCATCCGCGCGGACCGCCGCCAGGTAGGCGCGCGCCACCTGCGCCGCCACCTGCTCCTCGGTGCTATCGACCTCCGAGCGGGCTGCCGAAACGCCCACCTTGGACGCCTGAAAGCGTCGGATTGAGCTGAAGTCGAACACGCTCTGGGTAACCGTAGCGCGCGCGTCCATGGTGGTGAACGGGCCGACGAACGTGGGGAACTGAAATCCCGGAATGGGCACGCTGATATGGATGCCCATGGCCGCCAGGTTGGCCGTCTGGTCCCGGTCGGTGAGGGAGGCTTCGAGGTCCGGCAGCAGCGCCGCGCGCGCCTCGGCCGACCGCGATTGCGCCTGCTTCAGCGCCTCGCCCGAGAGCTGGATTTTGGTGTTCCCCTCGGGCGAGACCGCCACTTCCACCGCGCGCTTGAGGCTTAACTCGATCGGCCCCGCCGCCGAAGCCACCTGCACCGCGCACAATATCCACGCCAATTTCATCTACTTCTCCTCGCTTCCCGCCGCTGGCGCCCGGAATCCCGCCCCCAAAAACGCCACCATGCGCTGAACCACGCCGTGGGGGTCTAGCAAAGGCGATTCCACTCCTGGACGCGGGTTGGGTGGCCCGAACAGGGCATGCGCCATGGTCCCGATCATGAAGTGGATTCGCCAGAGCAATTCCTCGTTCGGCAGGCCCGGCAAAGCCCGGCGAAAGGCTTCGATGAAGCGCGTCACCGTGGGTTGAAAATGCCTTCCCACGATCATGGTCATGAGGCCCTCGCCATACATCCGCCCCATCAGCCTCACGAACTGCGGACTGCGATCCGCCACCGAGAAGACCGGCGCAAGAAACGCCTCCAGCACCTTTTCCACAGCCAGCGGCCCCGATCCGGCTTCCGCCTCAAACCGGTCCAAGAGCGCCAGCCGCGCTTCATTCACGGGCCCCGCCTTCCGCATAACCACTTCATCTAGCAGCTCTTCCTTGGATCCGTAGTGGTAATGGATGGCCGCCAAATTGACCCCGGCTTCCGCGATGATATGCCGCAGCGACGTGGCGGCATACCCCTGATCGCCGAACAACCGTTCCGCCGTGTCCAAGATCTTCTGTTTTGTTTCGGTCATTCGATTGATTGAATCAAACAATTGTATTATACGACTGATTTGCGATTTGTCAAGAGGGTGCTGGTAGCGCCGGCGATCTTGTCGCCGGTGGGGTTGTCCGACTGGACTGGGCGGCGTGTAGCGCGGGATACTGTAAGGCATGGTGAAGTCGGTCGAAGGGATCCACCGCAACGGGAAGGTGGAGCTAGTAGGCCCTCTGCCAGAGGCCGAGGGTTCACGCGTCATCGTGACGTGGTCCCATCCCGCCGAGCCGGTCGATCTTCGTGAAAGAGGGATCGACGAACCTCACGCGGCCGATCTGCGCCGCCGGCTAGCCCGGTTTGCCGAGGATTGGGACCGCCCCGAAATGGCTGCCTACGATAAACTGCCGTCGCGGTGATGTTGTCTTGGTCTTGTTTCCAGCTTGCGGACGTTGAAGCGGCGGCCCGCGCTGGTTGTCCAAGCAGACGGACTGGACGCCCATCTGCCGCAGACAATCGTGGCCATGATCACCAGCAACATGGCTCGTGCCGGGCATCCAAGCAGGGTGATCGTGAGAGTCGGCAGCGAAAGCGCGCCAGCGTTGGGTCTGCTGATGGACTCCGTAATCATGACCGACAATCTCGCCACCGTCCACTATTCGGAGATTGATTCCGTCATCGGGACCTTCACGGCGGAGAGCGAAGTCGACGCGGCACTGCGAACGACGCTCGCATTATAGCTGGGAGGCGCCATGTCCGACGGTGACACGAACCGCAGTCCCGGTCAGGATCTTCCCCAGAGATCGGCGTGGCTACCCGGTTCACGCTTTACTGACCCGTCTTTGGTTTCCAATCCCGCGCCCGGCGCTGCGCCTCGACAATCTACTGGGCGGTCATTTTCTTGGCGACCGACTCTCGCGCATCTGCGTATCTCTTCTGGTCATCACCACTGGCGCGCGATGCCGCAACGTTTAGCCACATATGCGCTTCAGCGTAGTCTTGCGTCACTCCCTGGCCGTTATAGTACATGAGGCCGAGGTTGAACTGCGCTGCAGCGAGGCCCTGGTCGGCGGCCTCGCGATACCAGCGGACCGCCTCGGCGTAGTCTTGCGTCACCCCCCGGCCGTTGTCGTACATGACGCCGAGGTTGAACTGCTATTCAGCGAGCGCCTGGCTCTCTGGCATAATGAACACGGGAAAAGCCGGGCCAGCGGGAAGCGGGCATATGGAACAGATCGCGGAGCACGATCCAGCGGATTGGGCGGATTTTGAAGCGGCGGCAAGCAGGCCGCTCGAACAGCACATCCGCAATTCGTTCATTCACACCTAC
>JBAWDI010000585.1:0-4005 GCA_049590695.1 Bryobacteraceae bacterium | reverse complement strand
GCGCTGGGCTGGTGCCTGCTGGTGGAAGGGACCACGCTGGCGGGCGGCGTGCTCGGCCTGGCGATAGCGCCGCGCCTGGGGACCGAATGGATCACGTATCCGCTGGGGATCGCGGCGGGCTGGCTGTTCTACCTGGGCTTTCACGCGGTGCACGAGGAGTGGAAACGGCGCGGCGCGGGGCTGGCGTTTGCATCGGCGCTGGCCGGAGTGGCAGGCGCGGCGGTGATTCAGAGGGGGGCGGAGGCGCTGTTCCGGTAGGGTGGGGTGGAGCCGGACCAGCCCTATAGGCACGACGGAAATCCGCCGATATCATCGAATGGCGGCTCAGGGTGGCAGGCCCGTGGGCGATAATACTCACAAGATGCAAACCGACGCAGCAGCCAATCTCGCAGCCTTGATCGAGAGTACGGAAGACCTGATATGGTCGGTGGACCTCAATTACAGGGTGCTTACGTTCAACAGAGCATTGCAGGACAACATCCAGCGCAATTATGGCGTCCGGATAGCGGTGGGGATGCTACCGGAGGACCTGCTGCCGCCGGCGAGAGCGGCATTATGGCGTCCACTATGCGATCGTGCGGTGTCGGAAGGTGCGTTCCGGATGGAGTATCCGCTCGCCGATGGCCGGACCTTGGAACTGGCTTTGAACCGAATCGTCCAAGATGGGGAAACGACGGGTATTTCGGTCTTCGGAAAAGACATCACGGAACGAAAGACGGCGGAGGCCGCGCTACGGGTAGCCGAGGAAAAGTATCGGGGCATATTCGAGGGGGCGCTCGAAGGATTCTATCGAGCGACATTTGAGGGGGCAACTCTAGTTGCGAACCCCGCCATGGCGGGGATGCTCGGTTACGGTTCAGCGCAAGAGGTCGTATCTACGATTACCGATTCGGCTCATCAGGTTTGGCTGGACCAAAATGAGCGGTCGCAGTTCGTGCAGCTACTCGAACAGAATGAGGCTGTGCGCGGGTTCGAGTGCCAGTGGAAGCGCAAGGACGGGAGGGTAATTTGGGTTTCGCTCAGTAGCCGGAAAGTTTGCGGAAAGGACGGACGTGCGCTCTACGTCGAAGGCTTCATCGAAGACATCACCGAACGCAAGCGGGCGGAAGATGCGCTGCGGAGGTCGGAGGAGAAATTCGCAAAGGCGTTTCGGGACAGTCCTGCCGCCATACTGCTGGTCAAAATCGAGGGTGAGGGTAATCGGATCATCGATGCCAATGAGGCGTTTGAACGGGTCACCGGCTATCGGCGTGAGGAAGTAATTGGGCGTATGGCGCAGCACGAACTTGGGCTGTTTGCGGATGCTCGTGAACATGAAGAATGGTCGAAGCAGCTCCGGGCCGCTGGCCGGGTTCGCAGTTTCGAGTTCCACTTTCGCAGGAAAAGCGGCGAGATTGGTACGGGCTTGATTTCAGCGGCGTCGATGGAACTCGACGGCCAGCCGTGGTTGATTTCATCGACCATCGACATCACCGAACGGAAGGCAGCCGAGCGGGACAGGCGGCAGAGCGAACGGCAGTACCGGTCGCTCTTCAACTCCATGCAGGAAGGGGTCGCTCTCCACAAGCTGATCTGTTCCGGCGGCGTTCCGGACAACTACATTGTGCTGGATGTGAATCGACGCTATGAAGAGCTCCTGGGAATGAAGCGCGAGCTTGTCGTGAACCGGCTGGCGACCGACGTGTACGGGACCGAAGCCGCTCCGTACCTGAAAGAGTATGCGTCGGTTGTCGAGGGAGGAATGCCCTTTCAGTTTGAGACATACTTTCCGCCCCTGGACAAGCATTTTGTCATCTCCGTCACGCCCATGGGCGAGGATCTCTTCGCCACGATCTTTTTCGACGATACAGAACAGAGGAGAGCCCAGGAGCGTTATCGGTTGATTTCCGAGAACGCCGCCGATGTGATTTGGATGTGGGACCTGGAAGAAGGCCGATGTGTCTATGTCAGTCCATCGGTCGAGCAATTGAGAGGGTTCTCACCCGAAGAGATCCTGGCGCAGCCCATGGACCGGGCGATGCCAGACGATACTTACCGGATGGTCCTCGGCGAGATACAAAGGTACCGAGCCGCCGTGGAATCGGGCGACGAGAGCGCGCGCATCAGGACGAATGAAATACAGTTTTTCTGCAAAAACGGCACAATCGTAGCCACGGAAACCGTTACAAAACTGGTGTCGGATGCGCGCGGAAAAGTGCGCTACGTTGTGGGCACAAGTCGGGACATCACCGGGCTGAAGCGCGCGGAAGCCGGGAAAGCCAAGATAGAAGCTCAGTTGCGCCAGGCTCAAAAGCTGGAGAGCGTCGGAAGGCTGGCGGCTGGGGTGGCGCACGACTTCAACAACCTGCTGACCGTGATCAACGGGTATAGCCGGCTGCTGCTCGGCGGCGTGCAGGCGGACGATCCGCTGCGGGGCGGCCTGGAAGAGATCCACAAGGCCGGAGCGCGCGCCGCGGCGTTGATCCAACAACTGCTGGCTTTCAGCCGCAAGCAGATCCTGCAACCGCGCGTTCTCGATTTGAACCGCGTGGTGGAAGAGATGCGGCCCATGCTGGCGCGCCTGATGGGCGAAGACGTGGAGGTGTGCGTCCAGTTGCACGCGGAACCCACGACCATTTGCGCCGATCCGCATCAACTGGAGCAGGTGCTCATGAACCTGGCGGTGAACTCGCGGGACGCGATGCCGGACGGCGGCCAGTTTTCGATCGAGACGGGCTTTGTGGAATGGGACGAGAGCCAGGCCCAATTGCGTCCGGGAGCGCACGCGGGCCCCTACGTCATGCTGGCGGTGAGCGACACCGGCGAAGGCATGAGCGAAGAGACGCGCGGGCACATCTTCGAACCGTTCTTCACCACCAAGGAAGTCGGAAAAGGGACTGGACTGGGGCTGTCGACAATCCACGGCATTGTGGAGCAGAGTGGCGGCTGCCTCGAGGTCGCGAGCGAGCCGGGGCGCGGGACGACGTTCAAGATCTATATGCCCAGGGTGGTGGCGGCGCCGGCCGAGTCCGGAAGGCCGGAAGCCATTCCCGAGATGGGGGGCCAGGAGACCGTGCTGGTGGTGGAGGACCAGGCGGAGGTCCGGGAATATGCGGCTGTCGCGCTGAGGGCTTACGGCTACCAGGTGATGGAAGCGGCCAACGCCGAGGAGGCGCTGCTTATTTGCGAGCGGGAGGGTGAGCGCATCGACCTGATCTTGACCGACGTGGTGATGCCGGGTTTGAGCGGCAGGGAACTGGCGGACCGGCTGAAAACACTCCGGCCGGGAGTCAAAGTGCTGTTCATGTCGGGCCACACCGATGACATCATGGTGCATCATGGGGTCCTGCGGAAGGAAGCGGAGTTCATCCAGAAGCCGTTTGGACCCGCCCAGTTGGCCATGAAAGTCCGGGAAATACTGATGGCGCCGGATCGCCCGGCCCGCATCGTTGTGGCCGACGACGAAGCCGGAGTGCGCAGTTTTCTGAGGCTGGTGTTGGAAAGCGCCGGCTACCAGGTGATGGAAGCGCCCAATGGAAAGCTGGCGCTCCAGGAGGCGCGGGCCGGACGCGTGGACCTGGTGATCACGGACCTGGTGATGCCCGAACAGGAGGGGATCGAGACCATACGGGTTCTACGCCGGGATGTGCCCGGCGTGGGGATCATTGCCATCTCGGGTGCGCTGGGACCGCAGTTTCTGGAAGTGGCTCGCATGTTGGGAGCCCAGGCGGTGCTGAGCAAGCCGGTGAGCGCGGAACTGCTGCTGGTCAAGGTTGCCGAGGTGCTGAAGTCGCGGCGCTGAGGAGCGGTGAAGAAACCCCCGCAAGCGGGCCATGGGCAAGCTAAAGCATGCCCCACCTCTCAACGGTCGGGCGGGGTCAAAGTGTAGGCGCTCATCTTCCGGTAGAGTGTGGCTTTGGCGATGCCCAACCGCCGCGCCGTTTCAGCGACGTTGCCGCCGGCCTCTTCCAGCGCCGCGACGATGGCGGCGCGCTCGGCATCCTCCAGCGGCGTGCGGCGGGCTGG
>JBAWDI010000584.1:0-3004 GCA_049590695.1 Bryobacteraceae bacterium | reverse complement strand
CAATCGGCCCACAGCGGACCGGCGGCGGTAACCAACCGCCGCGCAGGTTGGCAACCTGCCCCACATCGAGGGCGCACGCCGTTGTGTAGCAAAGTGGGTATTTGGGTGGTTTTTCGACCCTGTCAACTCACTACCTGCGTTTCTCGAAGAACTCCCGCAGCAGTTCCACGCATTCGACCGCGAGCACGTTCTCCACCACCTCCACGCGATGGTTGAGCAAGTCCGAATCGGCGATCTGGAATTTGCTGCGCATGCGGCCGGGGTGCCCTCTGGGCCCGGCGCGCCCGCAACGGGCCAGTAAGGTGAACGACATGAGAACGGCGCCGAGATTTGCGCGTGGGGGGAAGACCACCGTCCGGCTGGCGCTCTGGTTCTGCGCCTGCAACCTGATGGCCGCCGTTCTGGCGGCACAGTGCTCGAATCCCACGCAAGTGCCCAACCAAACGATCAGTTCCGGCACCGCCAATTACTCGGACAACAACGCGCTGGCGGCAAGCAGCGTCGTCATCAACGGCAGCGCGAGCGTCACGTTTCTCGCAGACAACTGTATCGACCTCCAGCCGGGTTTTCATGCCACCGCGGGCACAGCGGCCACCACGTTTCACGCGTGGATAGGTGCCAGCGTACCATCGATTACCAGCCTGTCGGTGACCTCCGGGACGGTGGGCACGCCGGTGACGATTACTGGCAACAACTTCGGATCGAGCCAGAGCAGTAGCACTGTGAAGTTCAACGGCACGACAGCGTCGGTGACATACTGGGGCGCCACCAGCGTTGGGGTGACGGTGCCGGCTGGGGCCACTTCAGGCAACGTAGTGGTAACCGTGAACGGGCAGGCGAGTAACGGCGTGAGTTTTAGTGTCACCATGCCGGTCGCGACCCTCACCTTCAGCCCGGCGGCGGGGACCTACACCTCGGTGCAAAGTGTGACGCTGAGTACCACTACCGGCGGGGCGACGATTCGCTACACCACGGATGGCAGCACGCCCAGCGAGACTGTGGGCACGGTGTACAGCGGGCCGGTCGCGGTGAACGGCAGCGAAACCCTCCAGGCCATGGCATACAAGAGCTTATGGCTGGACAGCGCGGTGGCCACGGCGGTGTACACCCTCAACCTGCCGCCACCGCCCGCGGTAACTTTGACCGCGCCGTCTAACGGAGCCCTCAATCAGCCCACAGCTCTGACGCTCGCGTGGGCCGCGGCTGCCGGCGCGACGTCGTATGACGTCTACCTGGGCGCTGGCACGCCCACATGGGCGGGCAATACGACCAATACCAGCTACACACCCGGCGCCGCCTTAGCCGGAGGCACGACCTATGCCTGGTACGTGATTGCGAACAACGCCAGCGGCAGCGGGCCGGCGTCGCCCACCTGGACCTTCACGACCTTGGCGGCATCGTTGACCATCGCCTCGGCCCATACCGGCACGTTTACCCAAGGGCAGAGCAATGCAACTTACACTCTCACGGTGGCTAACGGAGCGTCCGCCGGCGCCACGGCCGACCCAGTCGCGGTGACGGAGACAGTCCCTTCGGGCCTGATCCCGGTTGGAATGCAGGGCGCGGGATGGACATGCGCGGGCCCCACCTGCGTGCGCAGCGACGCCCTGGCGCCGGGCGCGAGCTACCCCGCCATCGCCTTGACCGTCGACGTGGCGAACCACGCCCCCGCGAGCGTGACGAATGCGGCCACGGTCTCGGGCGGCGGATCGGCGAACGCGAGCGCCAGCGACCCGACCACCATCGATGCGCTTCCCGTCTATTCCATCCCGCTGGCCTTTGCCGTCCCGGCCAGCGTGGTGGCTGGGGTGCCAACCACATTCACCGTGACCTACGCCAGCCAGGCGGGGAGCGGCGACATCGCCGGCGGGCAGGTGCAAATCGATGCCTGCTATCTGGGGTGGGACAGTTCCGGGAACATCACGCTGTACTACAATCCCAACCAAGCGTACGTGTCCGGCATGCTGGGGCAGAACGCCACTTTGTGGGCTGGAAGCTGCTCGATCAACCTGGCCAACTCGACCCTCTCGCCGGTGCCGGGGAACCCCTACCAACTGGCGCTGAGCCTGGCCATCACCTTTCCCGAGCAGAATTGGCAGTCCACGGATTTCTTCGGCGCCCACGAGGTGTACGCCTGGGGAACCAACGCGGAAGGGCTGGCGACGGCCGCCGTGGACCTGGGAGCGATGGTGGTGAGCCCCGGCCAGGACTACACGCTGACGGTTTCGCCATCGGGAAGCACCACGGTCCCTTACATGGGCACGGTCACGCTGACCGTGACCGCCACCGGGCTGAACGGCTTCACCGGCCTGGTCAACCTCCAGATCGGTCTGGCGCCAGGGTGGACGAATCCCTGCTTCAGCCTCTGGGGATCGATCCCCTATTTGACGGCCAATTCCCAGGGGTCTTTTACCTTGCAGAACACCTGCCAGTACGGCAGTTGGTGGACCGAATTCGTCATCACCGGTAATGCGCCGTCGATTGGCGTGAACCGCACGGGATCCTCCAACCCCATGCTGAACGCCACCGCCGGCGCGGATTTCACCATTACACCGGGCCTGCCAACGCCGCCCAACCTGCCCGCGCAGGGCAGTATCCAGTATCCGGTGACGGTAACTTCCATCGGCAACCAGTCCGGGTACGTGAATCTGACCCTGGCGCCGCCGGCGGGCGGCTCGATGCCGGCGGGCGTGACCTACCAGTTTGCGCCGGCGCAGGTCTATCTGTCCGGCGGCGGGACCGCCCAGAGCACGCTGACGCTCTCCAGCGCGGCCAGCACTCCCGGCGGCGCATCCCCGCTGGTAATCACGGGCACGCTGCAGGCGACCGGCGCGCAGCGCACGGCGGCGTTTTCGCTGGGGACGCAGGTGACCACGTTCCAGGTGACCTCGCTGACCGGCAGCGCCATCGCCGATAATAGCGGACAGGAGGTGCAGGTGACGCAGAGCGTTCCGGCCGGCAACGCGCCGAGTTACACCACCTGCGACACCGCGGACCCGCATGT
>JBAWDI010000583.1:0-12754 GCA_049590695.1 Bryobacteraceae bacterium | reverse complement strand
TCGCGACGCAGGTTGCGATCGCGGTGGAAAATGCCTTGGCCTACCAGCAGATTGCCGAGCTCAAAGACAAGCTGGCGCAGGAGAAGCTGTACCTGGAAGACGAAATCCGCAGCGAAATGAATTTCGATTCCATTATTGGCCGAAGTGCGGCGCTTCAGAAGTTGCTGCAACAGGTCGAGACCGTGGCTCCCACCGATTCGATCGTACTCATATACGGCGAAACCGGAGTGGGGAAAGAGTTGGTCGCCCGCGCCATCCACAACTTGAGCTCCCGCGGCAAGAACGCGTTTGTAAAACTCAACTGTGCCGCCATTCCGACCGGTCTTCTGGAAAGCGAGATGTTCGGGCACGAAAGGGGCGCCTTCACGGGCGCCATAGCGCAGCGCATCGGCCGCTTCGAACTAGCCAGCCACGGGACCGTTTTTCTGGACGAAATCGGAGAGATCCCGCTGGAACTCCAGCCCAAGCTCCTCCGCGTTTTGCAGGAACGGGAGTTCGAGCGGCTCGGCAGCTCGCGCACCCTCCGCACCGATGCTCGTTTAATCGCCTCCACCAATCGGGATCTGGCCGCCATGGTGAAGGAGCAAAGATTTCGGATGGACCTCTACTACCGTTTGGAGGTCTTTCCCATCTATGTGCCATCGCTCCGTGAGCGGCAGGAAGACATTCCTCTTCTGGTTCGTCATTTTGTGCAGCAGTTTGCCAGACGGATGAATAAGACCATCGACACGATTCCCTCGGAAAGCATGAGTGCGTTGTTACGCTATCCGTGGCCGGGCAACATCCGGGAGTTACAGAACCTGATCGAGCGCGCGGTGATTCTGTCCGCCGGACCGGTTCTCAACGTGCCGCTCGCTGGTCTGCACACTCAGCCGACCGCCGCCGCCACCAACAAACGGGAAACGCTCGATGAGGTCGAACGCCGGAAGATTTTGGAAGTGCTCGATGCTACCGGTTGGGTGGTGAGCGGGCCTCGGGGCGCCGCTCGCTTGCTCGGTCTGAAACGAAGCACGCTTCAGTTTCGGATGGACAGACTCGGGATCCGCAAGTCGCACGCGCGCGAAACGGACGGATAGTCTGACTGGCATATACCTTTCACGCCGCCCGTGGCCGGCTCATACGGACGCTCCGTGATCGTCAGCTCCGCGCGTCCCACCAGGCGCGTGTCGATTTCGAGGCGCGTGGTCCGCTCATACGCTACCCCGTCGCGAGCAGCCGTATCGCGAGCGATGTTGACACGCCGGACAAATATCGAAGGACTGCGAACCAGGTAGCCGGTTTGACGCAGGACCAACCCGGTGCCGGCGTCAATCCATAGTTGGCCCCGTATCAACCCGGCCCGCTTCTTTTGCGGCGTGATTTCAAAGATGTATGCGAGTGTCCCGCCGCCGGCGATGGACCCCCGGTATCGAAAGCGGTAATTCGCGGGCGCAATTGCGACGGAGGCCGGCGGCAGCGCCGCGGCCTCCACCTCGGCGGACAGGTATCGTGCAATTACCTGTTGCCTCACGGTGCGGTCGCCATCTATCTCGAGCACCTGGTATTCCGGGCGGCCGAACGGCGGGGAGCCTCCTGAGCCGCGGCGAATCGCCCGGAGATGGCCGTGTTTGGCAAGCCTGGGAATGGACGCCTCGATGTCGATGGTCGCCGTGCTCCAAGCCAGGGCCTGTGAAGCTGCCGCAAGATATCGGGCAAGAGCTAAGTCCGGATTGGGCAACGAACTGGCTGCCGCGATTCCCGATTCACCCGGACTGCCCGCCCAAAGTGCCGCCTGTAGCAGCAGGCCCAGCAAAACGACTGACCACATCTCATTCGGTCCCATACGACCCTACCGTGACATCTTTAACAGCCTGGAAACTTCAGAACGGGGCGGATCATCGGGAGTAATCCGCGATCCGGCGTACTGGCGGAGAAGCATCCTCGCGTCTTCGAGGTTCCGCCCGCCTTGGATATAGGCCGCGGCGCGCGCGAACATCAGCTTGGGCGAATCCGGTTCGATTTGAGCGGCCCTGCCAAAGAGTGCGTCGCTTTCCTCGTAGCGGCCCTGCTGCGCCAGAAACACCGCCAGGTCGATCACGCGGCCGATATCGCCCGGCGCGAGTTGCATGGCCCCGCGGAACTCTCGCTCGGCCACCCGAAGGTCCTTGCGTTTCTGGGCAAGCCGGGCGAGCGTGTAGTGAGATTCGGCCTCGCTCAGGCGGCCGATTCGGGCGGCCACGCCTTCCGCCTTATCGACCCCTCCGCCGACGATGCCGGGAGCCTGGAGGTAGTACTCGAAGAGATCGTCCAGCGCTTCCAGGTTCACCGGGTCGAGAGCCACGGCCTTCTCGAATGAATCGCGCGTCTTGTTGGCGTACGGAAGAGCCGTAAGAAAACTGGACTCTTCAGCACGCCGGCCATATGCTCTGCCCAGCCAATCGTAGTAACGGGAATTCCGGGGATCTTCAGCCACGGCCTTTTCCAACCAGCCGGTGGAGTTCTTATACTGGCCATCCATGTAATAGGCCTTGCCGATCAACGCGTAGACTGCCGCGTTCTTTGGAGAGACAGACAGCAGCGTGCCGAGGGCCGCTTTGTAATCGGTGCGCTGGTACGCTTCTTCCGCTTGTTCCAGGTCCGTGCTCGCCGCACGGGCAACCGCGGCGATGGAAAGCACCACCACCAGGCCTGGCATCCCAATCCTCGATAGTCCATTGCATCCCATACCGTTCACAGGACACTTGACGGGCCACTCGGCAGCAGTCGTATTCCATTGAAAGCGGAGACGTTGCGATGCCGCCGCGCCAATCTGGCCGCCCATTGCCGCCAACATGCCGGTAAATTACCAGCAGGTTGGCAGACCGGGTCCCGGACAGGTTGCCGGCCAGCGTGTAACTGCCATCGCTCCAACCAAATCGAGACGCCCAGCTCTGGCCGGCCAAGTGCCCTAAGGTATTGCGAAGTTCGCACACAGGAGGCAAGCGATGAAGGCCGCAAAAACAGCACTTGAACTCGCACTACTGGCAGTGGGCATCCCGGGACTTTTGAGCGCAATTGAATTGCAGCCCGGCACCCTGAAGGCGTGGGACGACTACATTCGGAACGCCGACTCACGCATGCATTCGCGGCTGGATGGCGAGCTTCCGTTTTCATGGACGGATGAAGCGCCTGGCCGGAGACTGCGTATCCGGCGTGGTGAGATCCTGTTTGCCCCGGTGACCGGGCGTGGAACCCGGAGCGTGGCTGGCGGGCTCATCCACGACTGGATCGGGGCGACTTTCATCCCCGACGCCACAATCGAAGGGCTGCTTGCCGTGGTTCACGACTACAACAGGTACAAAGAATTCTACAAACCGGTCGTTGCCGATTCGAAGGTGCTCGCCTGTACGGAGACGGATCAGAGGTTTTCCATGGTTTGGCAGCACAAGATCCTGTTCGTGGACGCTGCCATCGAGGGCCAGTACCAGGCTCACGATTTCGCGCTGGACGGGCGGCGCGGATACAGCATCGCCAATACAACGATGGTGCGGGAAATCGAAAGCTACGGGCAGAACGGCGAGCGCTTCCTGGCGCCCGGCCAGGGAAACGGTTTCATCTGGCGGATGCACAGCATCGCCCGATATGAGGAGCGGGATGGAGGGGTATATCTCGAGCTGGAGGCCATCGCCCTGACCCGCGACATCCCGCCTTCGCTTCGATGGATGGTAAATCCGGTGGTCAACCATCTTTCGATCGATTCGCTGGTGACTTCGCTGCGCCAGACCCGCGATGCGGTCGATTCATTGGCCCGGCGGCCGGAACGGCTCGTCTCATGCGCGACTGGCGACCGCAAATTCGGAAATGTCAGAGCGGGCGCCGGGGATTAGCGGAATTACCGAATGCAGAATGACGCAATCCGCCAGATAATCGGAGATTTGGGAAATCTTGCCATCGAACACCCGCACGGCGCTGGGGACGGATTGCAGGTAGCCGAGCAGGTTCGTGCCGGGGACGAAATCGACGACCGGGTGTAGACGGAACGAGAGACCAAGTTATAGTAGCCACGTGAGCTACATGGTGAACCTGATCGTAGAAAGCAGAGTGGCCGTGGTGATCGGCGGTGGCGAGGTGGCTGTATATCGCCCAGTTCACGTTCTTCGTGGGAGTGGCGGCATCCGCCGTGATGGTGGTCCTTCCCTACTACCTGCACAACTTCAAGGCGTTCGCGCGCATCGCCATCCTCGGCGAATTTCTGGCCATCGCCGCCGTCGTCATGTGCATGCCCTTCATCTTCGTGGACATGGGGCAGCCCACGCGCGTGTTCAATGTTCTGCTTTACCCCACTCCGCACTCCATGATGTTCTGGGACATGATCTCGCTCGGCGGCTACCTGGCCTTGAACGCCGTCATCGCGCTGGTGACGCTGCGCGCCGAACGCGAAGGTGTGGCCCCGCCGCATTGGATCAAGCCCATCATCATTCTGTCCATCCCCTGGGCGGTCAGCATCCACACAGTCACGGCTTTTCTGTACAGCGGACTGCCCGGCCGGCCGCTTTGGCTCACCGCCATTTTAGCCCCTCGCTTTCTGGCGTCGGCCTTCGCTTCCGGACCCGCGCTGCTGATCCTCCTGTGCCTGCTCATCTCTCGGGTCAGCCGGTTTGCCCCCGGCCGCGAGGCCATTCAAAAGCTGGCCATCATCGTCACGTATGCCATGGTGATCAGCATATTCTTCGTCCTGATGGAATTCTTCACGGCGTTCTATAGCCAGATTCCCGAGCACACCGAATCGCTCCGGTACATGTTCTTAGGTTTGGATGGTCACGCCCGGTTGGCGCCCTGGATGTGGGCTTCCATGATCCTGGCGGCCGCCTCGCTGGTGTTGCTGCTCGTGCCAAAATATCGCCACAACGAAAAGTTGCTCGCCGTGGCGTGCGGCATGGTTTTTGTCTCGCTCTGGATCGATAAGGGCATCGGCCTGATCGTTGCCGCCTTCATCCCTTCGCCGCTCGGCGCCGTCACCGAATACACCCCGATTTTGCCGGAGATCCTCATTGTGCTGGCGATCTGGGCGGTCGGATCGCTGATCCTGACCGTCCTCTACAAAATTGCACTCTCGGTTCGCGAACAGCCGCTCCTGTCCGCCGCCCCACCGCAGCGGGTGGAAGTGCTCACATGAAAACCAAACTCAACGAGGATTGGCTGGCGGTCTGGCTCGGTCTGTTTCTGTTCGCGCTGTCGCTCGCGACCTTTTTCGGAGGGGACGCGCTCGGTTGGGCCGTGACGACCTCGGTCTGGACCAGCCCCTGGAAGGCGCTGGCGCCTGCCTCCGAGGCGTACTCTCTTTCCGGCCCCCTTTCGCTGCTGCTGACCTACGCGTTTCTTTTGGCACTCACGACCATCGGGGCCAAGGCCCTCCGCCTGGACCTCGGACGCTTCGTGAAAGGCTTCACCGCCGTCTTCATCGGAATCTGGGCCTTCATCCTGGCCTGGATCTGGGCGGCGAAGATCGATCCCCAGCGGGGCGAGAAAGTGAAAGCCATCGAGATCTGGCGGCGGTTCCCGAAGTTCGTCGTGGGCTGCGTGGCCGCCTTCGCCATCATTCTGGCAGTCGGCCTGCTCTCGCCGGCACTCGTTCCCAAAGCCAAAGCCGGCATGGCGCAGGCCAACGTATTCCGCGCCATCTTCTTCGTGCTGACCTTCTTCACTATTGGCATGGTTTCCGGCTTCCGCGGATTGTGGCAGGAAGGCATTGGGAAATTGGCGCTGGGCTACATTCTCTGCCTGTTCGGTTTCATCATCCGGATCGGGCTGGCAATCTCCTGGGTCTACTTCCACGGAGTCAAGCCGCCAATCGCATAAGGACGAACCATGAAACAGACGCCGACTGTCGAAGAGCCGAGACTCTCCGAAGAAATCGAAAAGAGGCCGTACGAACCACTGCTTCCGATCGAAACGAAGCTGGTTCCGTGGAGCGCGCGGCTGGGCCTGTTCCCGCTGGGCGCGCTGATGTGGGTCAACCAGGTCCTGGTCCATAACTGAGTGCGAGGTGCCTGAATGCCTGTCCCGGCTTCTGGCGTCGAGTGGCCCTGCCGGCTGCTGCCGGTGGTTGCCTTTCTGGTTGCACTGCTGGCCACTTCCGCTGCGGCCCAATGCATCGTGGATAACCCGGGCGGCTCCAAGGCCAACATCAACCGCCCCGCCGAGGCGGATGTCCCGGCCGCCAGGTTCTCACCCCTCTCCCGCCTTAACCATGAGATGCCGAGCTGGCTCTGCTTTACTCTGGGCTATCGGACCAGGCTCGAGAGCTACTCCGCCGGGAACTTTCAAGCCGGCAATTCCGACTCCTACCTGTTGACCCGATTCCGGCTGGGCATGTCGCTCAAGCCGGTGAGCTGGCTCGGAGTCTACACGGAGTTGCAGGATGCCGACGCCTTCCGGAAGAAACCGCCTCTGGCGCCGCCTTACCAATCCACCTGGGATCTCCGCCGCGCTTATGTCGATCTCGGCGACATCGAGCAAAGCCACGTCGCCTTCCGCGTGGGACGCCAGGACCTGAATTTCGGCTATGGCCGTGTGCTGGGAACCTCCTACTGGCGCAATGCCTCCCGCGGCTACGACGCGGCCATGGCCGTCTTCAACTTCAGTTGGCTTCGAGTGAACGCTTTTGCGGCCTCTCAGGTGGTCGCCGCCGCCAACGGGCTCGGCCATCACCAGCAGGGGAACAATATCCACGGTGTTTATAGCAGCTTCAAGAAGTTGATACCGGACTCGACCGTCGAGCCGTATCTCTTCTGGCGCCTCACTCCCGGCATCAAGACCGAAGAAGGCGCTCTGGCCAAACTCGACGAGAAGACCTTCGGTCTGCGCTGGGCCGGCACGGCATCGCGATTCGACTACGACGCGGAAACCGCCGGCCAGGCCGGCCACATCGGCGCCGATGACATCCGCGCCTGGGCCTGGAGCGCCGTCGCCGGCTACAACTTCGAAGTACTCCAGCGGAAAATCCGCGTGTTTGTCAAGTATGATTTTGCCTCCGGAGACCGCAATCCCAAGGACGGGGTGCATGGCACGTTCGATCAACTCTTCCCGAACATTCACGACCATCACGGCCTCGCCGACCAGATCGCGTGGCAGAACCTCAAATCCGTCCGCTCGGGCGTCAAGTTCTCCCTGCGCCGCAATTGGATGCTGGCCTCCGCCTACAACGGTTGGTGGCTGGCCAGTGCCGACGATGGCTTCTACAATAGTTCCGGTAGCATCGTGGCCCGCGATACCCGGGGTCTCTCGGGAACCCACATCGGCAACGAGTACGACGTGCAGACGTCCTACCGGGTCGACCGCAACCTCGAACTGGGAGCCGGGCTGGGATACATTCGCTCGGGAGAGTTCTTGTTACGGACCAATCACGCCGGCTCTTACACGTACCCGTACGTGATGATGAACTACAACTTTTTTTAGGAGAACCGCCGTGACGTCTGCGCTGGAAACCAAAATCCGCGATCTGGTCTGGGAATATCCCGAGCGGGAGGGCCAGCCCTTCCTCTTGTTGGACGCGGGTGTCGAAATGGGCCGGCTGGCGTTCCACGAGGAGCCGGCGGCTTCCATCGGAGAGTTCAGGGGCGGCAGATGGTCATTCCGCTACAGCACCAAACTCCACCCGCGAGTCACCGTGCACCGGGGCGATTCCCAGGAGTTGGTGGCTGAGTACATCCCCTGCCTCATGGGCGGCGGCCTGGTGTCCTTCCACTCCGGAGCGCGCTACCGCTGGAGGAAGGCGAGCGTGTGGGGCGACAAATGGTGCTTCCGCCAGCAGGGGCAGAAATCCTCCGTGTGCTTGTCGCAGGAAACCGGCCCGCTGACGCAGGGTGGCAAGGTTTCGATTTGCTGCGGCGCGGCGGATCTGCCGGAAACACCGGCCCTGTTGCTGCTAGCCTGGTTCTTGCGCATTATGGATTTCGAGATGCTGGTGGAGGGCCTCTTCCGGGTGGGGTAGCGCCGGCTGCCTGTCCGACAGGCTAAGGGAGACGACTTGAACTCGCTCGAATTCAGCTTGGTGATTGGTGCATTCGGCGCCGCAGCCGGTTTTCTGGGCGCATTGACGGGGCTCGGAGGGGGCGTCGTCATCACCCCGGTGCTGACGCTGCTCTTCGGCGTCGACATCCGGTACGCCATCGGCGCCACTCTGGTCTCGGTGATCGCAACTTCGTCCGGGGCCGCTTCGGCTTTTCTGAAAGAAGGCTTTTCCAATATCCGCATCGGCATGTTTCTGGAAATCGCCACGACTCTGGGCGCCATCACCGGAGCCTTCTTGGCGGCGAAGGTTCCCACTTCGGCTCTCGGCGTGATTCTCGGCCTGGTGCTGCTGTACTCCGCTTTCCTTTCCACCAGGCCAAAGCCCGAGGCGCACGCGGACGCTGCCGCGGATCCCCTGTCGCAACGATTGAAGCTGGATTCCACCTATCCCACCCCCCACGGCTGGCAGCCCTACCGGGTCGAGCGCGTCAAAACTGGATTCGGCTTGATGTTCGGAGCCGGCGCCATGTCCGGGCTGCTGGGGATTGGGTCCGGCGCGCTCAAAGTGCTGGCCATGGACCACGCCATGCGCATCCCCTTCAAAGTCTCCACCAGCACCAGCAATTTCATGATTGGGGTGACGGCCGCGGCCAGCGCTGGAGTCTATTTGCACCGGGGCTACATCGATCCGGTGCTGGCGATGCCCGTGATGCTGGGTGTTTCGGTTGGTTCCCTGTTAGGCGCGCGACACCTTTCCGGGGCCAAGACTCGTGTTCTCAGAATCGTCTTTGGAGTGGTAGTGGGAGTTCTTGCCGTGGAAATGATCTACAACGGACTGATCGGGAAGATTTGACCCATGCAACGGAATGAAGAACAGACGGACCGCATCATCGGCGTTTTGCTTCGGATCGGGGTCATCACGGCTGCGTCGGTGGTGCTTGCCGGCGGCCTTTGGTACCTCGCCCGGTTCGGTACGCTGATCCCGAATTACCGGACGTTCCACGGCGAGCCCCAGGATTTGCGGAGTGTGGCGGGCGTGTGGAAGGGTGTTCTGGCCCTGCGGCCGCGCAGCCTGATTCAGTTCGGATTGTTGTTGCTGATTGCCACGCCGATTGCGAGAGTCGCGTTCTCCGTGATCGCATTCGCGGTCGAGCGCGACAGGCTGTATGTCGCGTTCACCATCGTGGTCCTCATGGTCCTTGTCTGGAGCTTGTCCGGAATGGGATATGCGCCGCGATAGTGGTGTTTGCGAGCGAAAATCGCGGCATTTGTTGGAGGTATATGTCTACCGCGGCCATGGTTCGAATTCGCCCGGGCCAACCGGGAGAAAGCGGGATGCCACTGTCGGCCGAGATCCTGGACGCTGTCCGCCACTACGAATCGTGCACCATCGCCGACGCAATCGAGCATTGCGGAGTGCTGCTTCGAAACCAAGCCTTCACACGGCCTGGACTGCGCTGTCTCACGGAAGGCTCGCCTCATTCGCTCGGCGACGCCGCTACATACCGGGTGCGGTCCTCAGACCAGCCCCTCATCGGTGGCCGCTACCCCGACCGGCCAGATTGCTGGACCGCACCGGAAGCCCTTCCCACTCCGAGGATCGCGGTAATTCAGGACCTGGAACGGGAGCCGGCGGGATCGGTCGCTGGGGAAGTCCATGTGGCGATTCTGAGCCTCGCGGAGGCGGCGGTTGCGCCCGGATCGACGGCCGCCGACTCTACCGGCGCGACGGCAGGCATCGAGAGTCATGTTGAAGTACGGCGATTGGTCGAAATGCATGGCACCTGTGATGAATTGATCGGGTGTGCCGAACAGTCAAGGGGATTTCCGCGCCGAGAGGGCTCTTATGATTTGCCGTGCCGCTGCCAGGCCGACTTGCACGCCATGCCCGATGCTCGATTCAGATCGAAGCGGTGTAAGCTGGTGACATCCGTGAATTCACGGTGGCAAAACTGGTGGCAATGCCGATAGATTCAGGCGTCATTCCGTGGAAGCAGTGGACACGCACCGCGCATAAGTGTTTGAAGAATGGTCCCAGTGGACGGAGTGGATGCCGCTCCCGTGAATTCGTAATCAGCAGGTCGCCGGTTCAAGCCCGGCGGGTGGCTCCAGCAAATTGGCCCAGTGCGCCTGCCGAAGTTCTTCCAGAGAGACGCTATATCGCTTCCGCGGCCGGTTGGCCCGACGCCTGTTTGACGCGGGCGATAGCCAGCGCGACACCGCCCCACAGGCCGGCTTTCTCCTGGAGCGCCGAACTCTCGATGCGCACCTTGTCCACCGGAAACAGCCGGACGCGCTCGCGAACTTCCCGTCTCACGGTGTCAAGCAGCAACGGCCCAACGTCATTGGCGACGTCGCCGCCCAGGACCACCAGCTCCGGGTAGAGCACCGCGATGACGTTGGAGACGCCGATTCCCAACATGCGCGCGGCCCGTAGCAGCTCCTCGCGAACGGACGTGTCCCCTGCCGCTGCCGCCCGCGCCATCAGGCGCGGAGTCACCCGGTCGGCACTCCCCTGCACCATGTCGTACAGGAGTGGGGCGTGCCCGCTCTTCATCAGCCGGACGCCAGCGCCGATCAGGGCCGGGCCTCCGGCCAGGGTCTCCAGGCAGCCCCTGTTGCCGCACCCGCACAGTGGACCGTCCGGCAGGATCGTCTGGTGCCCAATCTCGCCGGCTGCTCCCAGCGGGCCGAGCCGTAGCTTCCGGTCGATTACCACCCCGCCACCGATCCCGGTACCCACGGTGATGACGACCATGGTCTTCGCCCCACGGCCTTGGCCAAACCAGAGTTCTCCGAGGGCGGCCATCCGCGAGTCGTTGAGCAGGAAGACCGGGCAACCCACGGCGGCCGATAACCGGTCGGCCACCGGGTAGTCACGCCATCCAGTGGGCAGATTGGGGAGAAACAGGGTGCGGCCGCGGTGGAAATCCGCGAGGCCGGGCACGCCCACGCCTAAGGCCGCCAACCGCTGACCCGCGCTGGCCGCCAACTCGTTAATCGTCGCGGCGATCCGGCTCAGGACGGCGTCCGGACCTTCGTGTGACAGGGTGGGGATGGTCCGCTCAGCCAACATCTGCCCGGCGCCACTGGCCACCGCGCAAGAGGTAATGGTTCCGCCAATATCCACGCTTGCAAACATCGCTGGCGCTTACTATAGCGCACCGGCAGGGGTTGAAACCACGCTATACGGGAATTCCGGCGCGGAAACGCGTGGCCAGTTCCTCGATCCACCGCCGCATCCGCTGGTAGTGCGAACCCGCCCAGTACACGCGCCGGCAAGCGGGGCATTCGTGGAACTTCTCATGCCGTGCCGCGATGGGAGGCGGCAGTCGCTCGAGAACCTCCGCTTTGGAAATGGGCCGCAGGCGTTCATTACACGCCATGCAGCGGGTGAACGGGCGCAGCGACCGCGCGAGATCGAATCTTCTCACCACCTCGGCGGCCTGCCGGCGGCTGTCCGTCTGGCGCAGCCAGTAGCCGCGGGTGACGGCGGAGTGTTTGAGCAGCCCGCGGTCCCGCGTCAGCAGGATGCGCTCCTGTTCGGCGGAGATCCGCGCCAGTTCCGCATCGCCAGCGCAATTCCGGTACTCGGAGTCGAATCCGAGCATGCGCAGATAGGCCGCCAGCCGTCCCAGGTGGACGTCGAGCACGAACTTCGGTTCGCGCAGCGCTTGAGGGCGGACGCGCAACTCCGGCGTGATGTCGAGCGATTCGAACACGGGATACACCGCGACGCGATCGCCGTCCCGAAGCAGGCGGGCAAAGTCCGACGACTCGCCGTTGACCAGCACCAGGTCGACTTCCGTGTGCGGAACGCCGAAACTCTCGATCGTATCCTTGACGGAGACCGGCACGAAGAACTCCTTCTCGAGAGTCTGGTACTGCCGATGGGGCGCGAGGTGGTCGTTCAGTTCAGCGTAAAACCGAAGCGAAGCGCGAGCCGGTGCGACGATCATGCCGTTCACTTTCCCTTGGTGCGTCCGAAGAACCGCAGGCGAAAAACCACGTGGCGGCCTTCGTTGCCGTAGTAGTGCAGGAAATCCGGCGCGCCCACCACGTTGCTGACGGCGGTGGCGTTGGCCCGATCCGTCAGGTTGTTCACTCCGCCGCGAATGGCGAAGCGATATCCATGGAAAACGAAGGTGCGCTCGAAATGCAGGTTGAGGTCGAAGTTCAGGGCATAGCGGTAGGCGTCCACGTTGCCAACTACCAGCCCGCCCTGGTCCCGCACGGAGTACGGGAACCCGGTGCGCGCATCCGCCAGGAGCGCCACCGCCCAGTTCTTCCACGGCAGCGGAGCGTAAGCCCACGCCAGCACGCGGTTGGGGCTGTCCCAGGGCATGGCGTGCAGGTAGGACGTCACCTGAAGCGGCTCGTCGTTGAAAACACTGAGCACCGCATTGGACAGGGCGCTGGAGTGGGTGTAGGAGGCCATCCAGGAATACTGGCCGCGGAATGTCCGCCGGACCGTGATGGCAAAGGCCTGGTAGGAATCGAGCCGCTGGTTGGTGAGTTGGTAGGCGCCGTCCAGGACGCCGGCCGGCAGCGGCAACTCCGAAGGCTGCGCGGCCGGGGCCAGGCTGTTCACGTAGACGAAACCGTCGCTGGCGCGCCGCCGCAGGTAGTTGGCGCTGAGGTAGACGCGGCCGCCGATCTGGTGGTCGATTCCGGCGCTCCAGTTGGTGGCGCGGGGCAGCGCCAGGTCTCCCGTGCCGCGCGCGAAGGTGGTGACTCCCTGCGGGCCCGGCGTCCCGTCCGGCATGTAATGTGTGGTCACTGC
>JBAWDI010000582.1:0-7214 GCA_049590695.1 Bryobacteraceae bacterium | reverse complement strand
GGCGCATTTTCCTGGCCGCCGACCGCGCCATGGGGGGCGGTCCGGCCATGCGCACGGTGGCGGTCCCCGGCGAGTTCTTCCGCCCCGATTCCTGGTGGCGCAACCGCGAAGGGCGGAAGACCGCCTTTTTCGAGTGGTCGAAGACATTCGCCTCCGCCCTGGGCATCTGACCATGCGGGCAAGTTGGGCCGATTCGCCGGAGGCGAGGCCCAGGCGCTCGACAGGGTGTTCCCGGAGTCGCTGCTTTGGAAGGCGCGGAAAGCGCGACCGATGTAAACAGAAGGAGAAGATTCATGTCGGACCCACACCCGGTTTCACGCCGGCGGAGGTCGAACAACTCAAGGCCGGGGGCAAGAACAACGTTGAGATCTTCATGTCCGCCACCGCGGACGAGATGAACAAGCTGCTGCCCGAGTGCGATGTGATTTTCGGCCAGCGCAACGCGGCTTCGCTGGCGAAGGCCAAGAACCTGATGTGGGTGCAGAACCTGGAAGCCGGACTGGAGAGGGAGCTGTTTCCAGAGCTGGCGGCCCATCCTTGTGCCATGACGAACATGGCGCGGATGTACGCGCCGGCGCTCGGGGAGACATGCTTTGCGATACTGTTGGCGCTTATGCGCGGCATCCAGAAGTACTACGTTCCGCAGTTCGACCGGAAGGAGTGGATATCAAACCGATGGCCAAACCGGTCTTCGTCGACACGCTGCGCGAGTCGGCGTGGCGCCTGGAGATGGTCCCGCAGGTGGATCTCCTGGTCTGCTGCTGCCCCAGCACACCGGTGAGCCGGGGGATGATCGGCGACCAGGTGTTCCGGGCATGGACGAGAACGCGCTCGCCGCCGCCCTGAAGGAAGGCCGCATCGCCGGCGCGGGATCGGACCCGGGGCCGGTGGAGCCGTATCCGCCCACTGGCGTTCTCTGGGGATGCCCAAACATGATCTTCACGCAACACAGCCGTGGATTCTCGCCCGAACGCCAGATCCGTCACATGGGGCTGCTGGCCGAGAACGTCCGGCGTTACGCGCACGGCTTACCGCTAGTGCGCGGTTACTGAACGCCGGGGCAATTGTGGCGCACGCTCTCAGCGTGCCGTGTCCGCACTCCTGCGGACACGTTTTCCGCGCCCCGAAGCACGCGTCCTCTTGAGTGGGGGGTGCCCTCTGGGCCCGCCACGCAAGCGTGCGTGCGCCACGCACGTCGACCGCCAGTCGTTTGGCCGCCCCCGGCAAGGTCCTGTGAGAGCCACGCCCCTCATGCCAGAGCGGACTTCTATGCCGCCGTCAACTTCACTGGTTGTGCGTAATGCGGCCCGCCGGCCCGCTCGTATATGATGGTCGTATACTGGATTTGTGGCGGCAGTGGATCCGTTGGAGAATTGCCTCGGGTTTGACTGGGACGACGCCAACACCCACAAGAACTGGGAACGGCATCGGGTGGCTCCAGAAGAGGCCGAGGACGTATTCTTTCATGAGCCACTCGTGGTACGAGGCGATCTTCGCCATTCGAAGGGGGAGAAGCGATACTACGCCCTCGGGCAGACTGGTGCGGGCCGGCAGTTGTTCGTAGTCTTCACGGTCAGGCGGAAGCTCATACGAGTGATTTCGGCCAGAAACATGAACCGGAACGAAACTGAGACCTATGAGAGATATGAAGAAGAAACTTCCTGAATTCAAGAACGAAGACGACGAAAGGAAATTCTGGGCCACCGCGGATTCGACGGAGTATGTGGATTGGCAAGCTGGAAAACGCAAGAACCTCGTCCACCTGAAACCGTCTCTGAGGACCATATCACTGCGCCTCCCGGTCTCCATGATTGAGGATCTCAAAGTACTGGCGAATCGGCGCGACGTTCCGTACCAGTCTCTGCTCAAGGTCTTCCTGGCCGAGCGACTGGCGCGCGAGCGCCAGCCGCGGCAGGAGTAGCGGCTGAATCGCCAAGCGGCCTCGCCAGGAATCGGGTGGCGCCATCCCTGGGTTTCGACGCGCGATATGTGGTCCTGCTCGATGACGGGGGCACGCAAGGGCTGGCGCTGCTCGACCGCATCGCCAGCCGCCGCGTATTGCTGGTTCTGGACGCCGTGGCGCTGGGAGCGGAGCCCGGAACGGTCCACGTTCTGCGCGGGTGGAAGCACGCCGGCGAGCGCGCTTCCACCGCGCATGAGAGTAATGTAGCCGAGTTACTCCAGGCGTCTACGCTGCTAGGCGAATGCCCCGCGCAAGTGACGGTGATTGGGATCGAGCCAGAGAGGATTGCGACGGGGATGGGGGTTTCGGAGGCGGTGGCCACAGCGGTGGGTAAGGCGGTGGAGGCGGCGCGGCGGGAGCTGGCGGGGAAGCAGTGGCCGTACATGAGCGGAGGCCCAGTTCAATACCAGGAAAGATCCTGATACGATGTTCTTTTATGGGATATATCACGGTGTCGATCAAATGCGGCGGGTGTGGTGCCGACTTTGAGGCCGATCTGGAAGCGCGGTCTTCCGATGTCGGGCAGGGCGGGTTCTCCGTGCGTTCGGATGTCGGACAGGGTGGGTTCTCCGTCCGCTGCCCGCAATGCAGGAAGCGCCATCATCACCTTCCCGCCCCGGCAATACGAGTACGAAGTCGAAAGTAGCCCGCTACCGTCCGCCGGGTCGAAGAAAGCAATCCTTCTGCAAGACGGCCAGGTGGAAGCCGGTCCTGAAGATTCCGCCGTTCGCTGAATGCCTTTTAATCCGGTCGACCGCCCGCGCGCCCGGACCGGGCGATGCGTCACGTAGTTGAGGGTATTCTTTGCAATAACTTGCATGAGTTTCAAGACATGAAGGAGCTTGGTTAGAGTATCCCGGCGTCCCCGGTACCTCGGTCCTCCCGTCGCAGACGGCCCACGGGATGGTACACTCGAACCGAAGATGACGACCTATGTACTTGGCGCAGGAGCTTCACGTCATGCCGGATATCCGCTTTGCTCGGAGCTGTGGGCGTCACTGGCCATGTGGGTCATCGAGTCTCAACCTCAAGACTCGGAATACCGGCAAGCGATTGACACCGTCTCTGTCCTTCACGGTCCTGTTGTGGACACGGAAGGGGTCTTCACGGACCTCGATCTCCGCCGGGGAGCGTTTCGCGCGCTGACTGATGATCAACGAAACAAGTTGATGGGAGGGATTCGCCGTTGTCTCTGCGACTATTTCAAGAGTGTCTGCAACCAGCAGCGTAAAGCGTCACGGTATGAGGCTCTCGCGAGCAGAATTCAGCGCGGCGACGTAATCGTAACATTCAACTACGATGTGTCCCTAGAAAACGTACTGATTCGTGCCCACAAATTTCGCGTCCGGGACGGGTACGGCTTTGAAGCCGATTGGGACGAACCCGACTCAGATGTGAAGGTACTCAAGCTCCATGGAAGCATCAACTGGATTGGTGTTCTGTTCGGCGGGGCCACAGAGGGCACCTCGGTTTTCTCCGATAGTCTCGGACCGCGCCCATTCGTAGATAATGTGGATTCGGTTCTTCCCGGCTACCCCGATTGTGTCTTGGACAAAACCTTTCCATGCGGGGGTGTCACCGGCGGATCAACCACTCTCGTGTTGCCTACGTATGAGAAGAAGTACTCGGTCACAACGTCTGTCGGCGTCGAATGGATTCGTTTTTACGAGTCGCTCTGGTCTCAGGCCGCTGAGTCTTTGCAGCAGTCAGACCGTGTCGTCATCATCGGCTACAGTATGCCGGAGGCAGATCATCGCTCCCGAGCGCTGCTCCTTTGGTGCAATAACAAGCGAGCAGAGGTTTTGCTTTGCTGCGCCAACTCGAACGAGACGTTGAAGCGCAGCTTCGAAACGCATGGGTTCTGGCGCGTACATGAGATCGGAGCTTTCGAGACTGCGTTCGTTTAGGGGCAAAGAAGTCTCTGCGCCGCCTGTATTCGACCCGCGAAGGCGCGGCCCGGTGTCAGCGATCATGACCGACGAGTCCAAAAAGGTCGAGGCTCGGTTCGCAGCGAACCCGCACGAGAGCTAACATTGAAGCGGGAGAACCATGTGCGTTCCTTGATCCTTCGGACGTCGATTGCGCTGTCCGTGTTGCTGTTCCCAGCCGTGGGGCAAAAGCCTTCAGGTACCACGCCGTCTGACATGTCGGCCGAAATGATCTTCAGGCGCTTCGCCGGTAGGATAGTGTCTCTGACCTGCGATGTGTCATCCGACACGGAAAGGACCGCCAGCGGAGTGCTGATATCCTCTGACGGCCTCGTCTTGACGAATGCCCATGTCGTCGAGGAGTGCCAAAGCATGACCGCAACAATTCTCACCGGCCAGATGCGACAGCCTTTCAGCGCAAGGCTTAAATACTATGGCCCTCAAACCGACACGGCGGTAATCAAGATAGACGCCGGAGGCCTGGACCACTTCGACCTCGCTTCGGTGCCCGCGCGAGTCGGCGAGCGTGTCTATGCTATCGGGAACCCTAGGGGGCTTGAGCAGTCAATTTCGGAAGGCATCGTCGCTGGCATTCGAGAGAGAGACGGAACATCATGGATTCAACATTCAGCGCCGATTTCCCCGGGGAGCAGCGGAGGTGCATTGATTAGCGCCGCAGGGGATCTGCTCGGCGTGAATTCGTTTTACTTCGCCGATTCCCAGAATCTCAATTTTGCTGTTCCTGCAGCTGCGTTGGTGTCGGCGTTTTCTGCGGCACGGAAGCTAACCGGCTACCTAAACTTCCCTCCGGCAGAGCGGAGTATCATCTCCCAACTGAATCCGAACGGCCAGGAGTACGTATGGATACCCCCGGGCAGATTCATGATGGGTTGCTCGCCTGGGGACTACCAGTGCGGTGACGAAGAAAAGCCACGGCACGAGGTGGAAATCACCGAGGGATTCTGGCTGGGTCAAACGACAGTGACGGTGGGGGCGTGGAAGCGATACCGGGCGGCAACCGGCAAGGCCGCCCTACCTGTCAGCGATGATCACACCGCTGTTTTAGGAAGAAAGCTAAATGAGGCCAGCGGGGATGACAATCTACCAGCGGTCGGGGTTACCTGGAACGAGGCCCACGATTACTGCACCTGGGCAGGGGGCCGGTTGCCGACGGAAGCCGAATGGGAATACGCAGCCAGAGTGGGAAACAGCCAGGCGTGGTACGGCGACGTGGACGCGATCGCCTGGCACGCAGACAATAGCGGCGCCCGGCGAATCGACAGCCACGCCATCTGGCAGACTGATCGGGCGAACTACGCCAAGCGGCTGTTGGAAAATGGCAACGGGCCGCACCGGGTGGGGCAGAAGGAACCCAACGCCTGGAACCTGTACGACATGGTGGGAAACGTCTGGCAATGGGTGGAAGACTGGTATGCCGAGCGATACTACGAACAGAGTGAGAGGTCGAACCCACGTGGGCCGATCTCCGGGGCGGCCCGAGCGCTACGGGGCGGATCGTGGTACGGCGGTCCGAGTGGGGCCCGTGTATCCTGCCGGTACTGGTGGTTCGAGGCAGATGGCCGTTACGGTCTTATCGGGTTCCGCTGCGCCGCGGGACCAACACCGGCGAGGTCAGACCCGTTTTAAGGGGGGCCGGTCCCTGTCTTGTCGCTTCCGAAACAGGTGGCCGTCCATTCGTGGCTCCCGTTCAGGTGTTGGCCGACACCGAAGCGCAGGCCTTGCCTCAGGGCCGCGTCCCTGAACGTCTGAGCGATGTTCTTCTTGGGCCCCGTGGCCACTGCATTCCAACCGAGGTACCGTGCCAGCCGTAGCGCCGCATCGGTCGTGATCCCGCACCGGCCACGCACGATCTTGTTGTGGCAAGCGGCAATCTTAACAGCATGGGTCTCGCAAAGCGGCTTCCCGGATTTCGACGGCCAGGCGTTTGCCGAGGACACGGAACGCGGCTTCGAGCTGATCGAGCCGGGAGGCGTGGAGCAGGTCGAGCAAGCGGTCCACCTGGGGGAGATGCCAGTTCAGGCGGCGTGCGAGTTCGGCTTTTCCTACGCGATTGGCGCGCATGGTGGAATAGAGCGCCAGTTTCGCTTCGGTCAAGGCAGGCAGGATTACGGCTTTACCCCGCGCCCTCACTGGCGAAGGTTTGGGAATGTCGCGGCGATCCTCAACGTACATGCTCAGGGCGCTTTCGAGTGCGTCCACGGCTTGCATGAGCGCTTCGTCGGCATCCTCGCCGAAGGTATTGGCTTCGGGAACATCGGGGAATTCCACCCGCATGGTTCCGTTCGTATCGCGTTCCAGGGTGACCGGGTATCGCAACATGATGTCTCCTCTATTTCAGGCCAAGGTCCTTCCTGATCTTCTTCTCCAGCCCTTTGCCGATCTCCTTTTTCCCGTGCATCGGCAAGATGGTGGAATGCCTGCCAAGCCGAACCTTGAGGTGGCTGCCCTTTGCGGGGGAGAACGAGCATCCTTGCTGTTCCAGCCATCTCCTGAATTCGCTGCTTGTCACAATCCTAGAATACAACAGAAATGTTGCGTTTTCAACAGACCTGTTGTGTTAAGGCAAGAAAGTTCGCCGATAGGTGAATCCGATGCCCCGCTCCGCGGCCCGCTATTTACCAGGCGAGGGTCTTCAATCCCGGCACCTGCGCGAAATGCGCGTCCCTGGTTGCCAACGGCAAGTCATGCTGCCTCGCCACCGCCGCAATCCAGAGATCGTTGTCCGGAATGGGTTTGCCAAGCCGGGCGAGTTCGGCCTTCACCTGGCCGTACATTTCGGTGGTGTCCTGGTCGGGGAACAAAACCACAGCGTACGTTAGAAGGTCGCGGATGTATGCGAGTTGTTCCTGCCGCCGCTGTGCCCTTTGCGCGCCAAAGTGAAGTTCACCAAGCACCACCCACGGCAAGTATACGGGGGAGACTCCGGCGAAGCGTGGATGCATAATCCTGTCACCGCGAAAGTATGCGACCACGACGTTGGTGTCCACCAGGACACTACCAGCCATGTTCATTGACTTGTTCGCAGCCTTCCTCGATGACCCTTTCCATTTCGTCGGCTTCTTCCGGCGAGAGGCATCCGGATGTTCGGGCGAAAGCCGTCTGCCGATCTTCCTCGCTGGTCCCCTTGAGGCGGCGCACGAAGTCGGCGGCCATGCGCGGTTTCTCCGGAGGTAGCAGTTTCAGGTCCTCATCCTGATGACGCAGGCGCGGTACACGCGCCATCGTAACAAGAGCCTGCAGTACATCGGCAAGCTGTACAAAGCCGGCATCCTCGCCATGCGTGGCCGCCTCCGATGCCGTGC
>JBAWDI010000581.1:0-3546 GCA_049590695.1 Bryobacteraceae bacterium | reverse complement strand
GTCCAACGGCGGCGTGTGGCTCCCGGCCGCCTCCGGCGCCGTTTCGAAAAGGACCAGAACCGCGCCCTTCCGGTTGGCGCCCAGCGGCACGGCCTCCACGTGCAAGAGGGCGGCTTTGGCGTCTCGTCCGTAGGGCACGCACTCCCGCCGCGCCGGCTCCCCGCTCTTCCGCGCCTGCCGGATCAGCTTCTCCACTTCCAGAAACAATCCGGTGTCGGGAATCAGCTTCATCAGGTTGAAGCTCACCTTTCCCACCGGCAGCGCCAGGTAGGGGCCGGCATTGCCCCGGATCTCGACGACCTCCAGGTCCTCGTCCACCACCACACCCGCCGGGCTGTACTTCGAGAGCAGGATGCGGTCGACCTCTTTCCTGACATCCACGCCGCCCCAGACCTCCGGCGCAGGGGGCTGCGCGGGTTTGCGGGCAGCGGCGGCGGGCACGGGAAACGCGCGCGGCTTCCTCGCCGTTTCCCGCCTGGCATAGATCCGGTGCTCGCGGTCCACCAACGAAAACAGGTCGCCGGACCCCGCCCTTTCCGATGGGCCCAACATGAGAAACCCGGTTGGCTTGAGCGCGTAATGGAACAGCGGGATGATGCTCTTCTGCACGCTTCCCAGGTAGATCAGCAGGTTGCGGCAACTGATCAAATCCAACTTGGAAAACGGTGGATCGTCGATCAGGTTATGCCTGGTGAAGACGCACATCTCACGCAGGTTCTTGCCGACCTGGTAGCCGCCGCCTTCGATCTTCGTGAAACAGCGGTTCAGGCGTTCCGGGGTGAGGTCCGCCGCAATGTTCTCCAGGTACCTGCCGCCGCGGGCCTTTTCGATGGCCGCCAGGCTGACATCGGAGGCGAAGATCTGCACCGGAAAAGCGGCGCCCGTTTCCTTCAGGTATTCCTGCAATGATATGGCAATCGAGAAAGCCTCTTCTCCCGTGGCGCAACCCGGCACCCAGACGCGGATCGGCGCGTTCGCGGGCCGGCCCTGGAGGATGCGCGGAAAGACGACTCTCTTCAAGCTCTCGAACGATCCCGGATGGCGGAAGAAGCTGGTCACGGCAATCAGCAAATCCCGCTGCAGAGCCGCCGGCTCATCGGGATCGTTCTCCAGGCACTTGTAGTACTCCGCCAGGCTGCCAATATTGTGCAAGGCGAGGCGCCGCAGAATGCGGCGCTTGACCATCGTCTCCCGGTACAGCGAAAAGTCGATGCCGGTGGCCCCGTGCAGAATGGCCAGGATGGCGCTGAACCGCTCTTCGTCGCCGGCCGGCATTCGCCCCTCCGCCGCGGATGCGGCATCCGCGATATAAGGGTGCCGGCCAATTCTCACCAACTCGGCGGCAATGCGTTCGGGCGGCAGGACGAAATCCACGCAGCCGGTGGCCGCGGCCGCCCGCGGCATGGTGGCGAACTCCGCGGTGGCCGGGTCCTGCGCGAATGTCACGCCGCCCGCGGCTTTGACGGCTTCGATTCCCGCCGAGCCGTCCGAACCCGTACCGGAGAGGATCGCGCCGATGGCCCCGCTTCCACACTCCTCGGCCAGCGACCGCAGGAACCGGTCGATGGGCATGTGGAGTCCCGGCATTGGCGTGCGGGGAGCCAGCCGCAAAGCCCCTCGCGCGATAGTCAGATCGGCGTTGGCCGGCACGACGTATACATGGTTGGCCTCCACGGGCATGCCGTCGGCCGCCTCGCTGACCGGCATGGCGGTGGCTCGCGCCAGGATCTCGGCCAACATGCTGTGGTGCTGTAGGTCGAGATGCTGAACGAACACGATGGCCAGTCCGGTGTCGGCGGGCAAATCAGCGAGCAGAAGCTGGAAGACTTCCAAGCCGCCCGCGGAGGCCCCAATCCCGGCCACCGGAATAACCGCTAGGGGCGGTGCGTCCCGTTGTTGGGGCGCCTCGCCGCTGAGGCGCTGGCCCTCGTGCATAACGCCCTCCCTTCAAACCGCAGCGCAATTACAAGTGTCAGTATACGCTTTCTAATGTTCTAATTCATACATTCAATTGAATTCGGAGAAAGAAAAGGGGGCGGCAGTTGCGACTGCCACCCCCATTCCGATAGTCGGCAACCACTCTCTAACGTTCGCGGCTCCGATGTGCCTTCAACCCTTACCAGCGTCTGTTTTGCCGCTGGCCGCCGCCGTTGCCGCGGTACCCACCGCCGCCGCCGCGATCTTCTTTTGGCCGGGCTTCGTTGATATTCAGGGCTCTGCCGTCGAGTTCCCTGCCATTCAGAGCGGCAATCGCACGCTCCGCCTCGTCATCCGCGCTCATTTCCACGAACCCAAACCCTCTGGCCCGTCCGGTCTCCCGGTCTGTCACGACGCTCACACGATCAACCGTGCCGTACGCCTCGAACATGGATCGAACCGCATCTTCGGTAGCCCCGAAGCTGAGATTTCCTACGAAAATATTCTTCACTTAAGTCTTCTTTCTGAAATTTGCAGAGCAGCGAATCGCGGGCAGGATAGAACGGTTGTGCCGGGCTAAGAGATGCTCGAATTAGCGGAACTGCCAAACTACAACCATATGATCGCACAAGAGGGGTCGAGGATTCAACGATCCGAGGGAGCCGGTTGCTTTTTAGCCTGCCTGGGCGACTTCCATCATGAGGAAGAACGCCTGGCCTTCCGCCGCGACCCCCGCATGGTCGAAAGTGGGTGCGCCGCAGACTCCCTGCACAAAGCCGAATTGGTCCACCTTGGCGCGGGCGGCGGCGCGCATCCGGTCCGCGGCCGGGCGGTAGCTCGCCGGCAACCAGCCCCCTCGCACGCCGGTGTAGATGCTGAAAGCCAGCATCTGCGCCAGATTGGTTTCGACAAAGGTGTCGGGCTGGTCCAGCACATCGTGGAACAGGCCGTCGGGGCGCTGGTGAGCGAGGCATCCATCCAGCAGTTCTCTTAGAAACGCGGAGAGCCGCTCCCGGTCCGCCTGGCGGGCCGCGGGCAGAGCCGCAATCACCCGCGTGATGCCCGCCGCCGCCCAACCGTTCCCGACTCCCCAGAATGCCTTGTGCTTGAACTGCTGGCGGCCATCGTCCCAAATGTGCGACAGCAGCTTTTTCTCCGGACTCCAGAGCCGCTTCCGCAGACCGTCGATTTGCAGGATGGCTTCGTCATAGTGGCCCGTGGCGGCGAGAAATGGAGGGGTGGTGTAGAAACTGTCGGACCACATCTCGGGAGCGTTGAAGACGTGGTAGCAGGTTCCATCGGCGGCGCGCGGCGCTTTGTTGAGGACGAACTCCAGCAGCCCGCGCGCGGCCTGCCGCATCTGGGGATCGCCCGTCCACTCCGCGGCGCGCCAATAAGCCGTGCCGCCCATGGCGGGGTCGGTCGCCCCGCCGCCGATGGCCGCCAGGCGCCCGTCCGCGGCTTTCTCGACCATCGCGCTCTTGGCCATCAGGATGACCCGCTCGCGGTCTTCCATATCCAGAAATGCCTGGGCCAGAATTCCCTGCTCCCAGGAATGCCGCTGCATGGAGAGCGCGGCTTCGGCGACTTTCTCCAGGAGACTGTCTTTGGCCGGAGCGGCCGGGCTGG
>JBAWDI010000580.1:0-6071 GCA_049590695.1 Bryobacteraceae bacterium | reverse complement strand
GTGCCACGCCCGCCAAGGCGCTGGTGCGCGCACCGGCGATCGAGCGCGAAGCGGAAGAGATCGCGCGCCGCATCATTGAGCAAGCCGCTGCCGGGCGGCCGTTTCGCGAGATGGGGATCATCGTGCGGGCCGCCGAATCCTATGTGCCGGTTTTGCGCTCGACCCTCGAACGCTTCGGCATTCCCGCCCGCTTCTACTTCGATTCCGACATGGAGCGGCACCCGGCGGTGCGCTTTCCGATCGGCGCGGTGGACGCCATGCTGAGCGGATGGGACCACGCGCGGACGTTGCAGGTTCTGCGCCTGGCGCCGCGGTTCGCGGATTCCACCGTCATGGACCACTTCGATTTCGCGGTGCGCGAGCAGATCCCCAATGCCGGGCTGGGAGCGTTGAAGGCGTTGCTGGCGGACACCGCGGGCGCGGAGCGGCTGATGCGCCTGATCGACGCTCTCGGCGCAATCGAGGAGTGGCGCTCGTTCGAACTGGCGCCGAAGGACTGGGCGGCGCGGTTCCGGACGTTGCGCGATCTGTTCCGCCCGGATGCGCGCAGTTTGGGGGTTTCGTTGCCTGTCACCGAATTAGACGACGCGCTGGATGAGGCGGCGGTGGCGCTGGAATCGCGGGCAATCGGGATCGAGGAATTCTGGCACACGGTGAAATCGGTGCTGCGGCTGAAGCCGCTGCGGCCGGCGGATGGACGGCGCAACGTGGTCCAGGTTCTCAGCGCGGAAGAAGCGCGCCAATGGGTGCTTCCGGTGGTGTTCGTGTGCGGGATGGTGGAGAAGCAGTTCCCGCGGCTCCACCGGCAAGATCCGTTCTTCCCGGACGCGGCCCGCTGCCGGCTCAACGCCGCGGGCATCCGCGTGCGCACAGCGGCGGAGTTCGAACGGGAAGAGCGCGCCTTGTTCGAATCGGCAATCAGCCGGGCCACCATGCTGACGACGCTTTCGTATCCAGAGTTCGACGCGCGCGGCGAGCGCAATTTGCCCTCGCTCTACCTGGAGGATCTTCGGCTGGCAGCCGAGGAATCGCGCGCGGTGCGGCCCCAGCCGCGCCATCTGCCGGCAATGCGGGGGCCAGCGGAAATCCGCGTGCCGGGTTTGCTGGAATTCCTGCGCGAGAAGACCGCAAGGCTCTCGCCGACGGACCTGGAATCGTTCTTGCAGTGCCCGTTCCAGTATTTCGGGCGTCGCACGCTGCGGCTGAAGCCGGCGCCCTCCAGGCCGCAAGACCGGCTCGATCTTCTCACCCAGGGGAACATCGTTCACGAGGTGCTGGCGGCATGGTGGGCGGATCAAGGGGACGTGGCGCCGCTGTTCGAGAGCGTATTCGCGCGTTATGTAGAAGCCGAGCGGATTCCTCCCGGTTATCACACCGAGCGCCTGCGCAACGCGATGCTCGACGATCTGCGGGGCTTTGCCGCCGACGGACAGTGGCCGCGCGGCGATTTCCAATCGCGCATGGAAGAGGAATTTGTTTTCCAGCTCGACGAGTCGCTCGCCATCTCGGGTAAGATCGACCGGCTTGACACGGCGCCCGATGGCCGCGCCTACGTGATCGACTACAAGTACAGCAACGCGCAGAACACCAAGGACAAGATTAAGGATGAAAACCTGTTGCAAGCGCCGCTGTATGTGATCGGAGTGAAGGCGGCGGGGATGTTCTACGTGGGGATCAAGGGCGGCGTGGTGTATGCGGGATGGAGCGAAATCCCCGAGGGCTGGCTCGAACGCAAGAAGGAGCAGACGCTGCAAGTGGTGGCGGAGATCCGTGCGGGGCGCGTGGACGTCGCGCCGGCAAATCCGGACAAGTGCCGCTACTGCGACTTCCGGGATGTGTGCCGGGTTGAGGCGGGCGGAGCGGAAGCCCTGGTGGAGGTCGCATGAACTTCACGCGCGATCAACTCGACGCCGTCGATATTGCCAAACGCCATCTCGACACCTGCGTGGTAGCGGGGCCGGGCTCGGGAAAAACCACCGTGCTGGTGGAGTACTTCAGACGCCTGGTCGCGGAGGGGGTGGACCCGCTGCGCATCCTGGCCATCACCTTCACCGAGAAGGCCGCGGGCAACATGCGGAAGAAGCTGGCCGAGGAGTTTCAGAACGACCCCGAAATCCGCGGCAGACTGGAGCGCGCCTGGGTCTCGACAGTCCACGGTTTCTGCGCGCGCCTGTTGCGGGAGAACGCCGTCTTCGCGGGAGTCGACCCGGAATTCCGCATCGTGGAGGGGAACGAAGCGTGGCGCATGCAGCAGGAATCCATCGCCGCGGCCATCGATGCGCTGTTTCAAGAGCACCCCGCCCGGCTGCGGGCGCTGATTCGCGGCCTGTCTTCGTTGGACTTCGAAAAGGCGGTTCTCTCGGCCTACGACACCATGCGCGGCGCGGGCAAGCGGGTGGAGGAACTGGCCGGCTACGCCATCCCGCATGGCGTCACCACCGGCGAGATCGCCGCCATGACGAACGCGTTGCGCGACGAGCCTGTGACGGCGTGGAGCGGCGCGCAGCGCCAGCACCTGGATTCGATTCTGGAAGGCGCGGCGCGCATTGTGACGGCGACCGGGCCGCTCGAAGCGCTGCGTGCGATTGAGAGCTTTTCCGCCAACTTGACGAAGTGCAAGAAAGGCACGGTTGCGTATGAGATGGTCAAGCAGTTGCGCGAGCTGCTCGAGGAGTTGAAATGCCCGTTGATTACTGAGTTCTATGCGCCCCAACGCGAGCTGCTGATTGAGATTCTGCGCCGCTTCGACCGCCAATACCGCGAGAGAAAACGGCAGGCGGGGGCGCTGGACTTCGCCGACCTGGAGGAGTTCGCGGTCCGGCTGCTGGTGGCGCACCCCGACACGCGCGCGCGCATCCAAGGCCAGTTCGACCACATATTGATGGATGAGTTTCAGGACACCAACGGACAGCAGGCGCACCTACTCGAACTGGTGCGGCCGCCCGACCGATTCTACGCGGTGGGCGACATCAACCAGTCCATCTACGGTTTCCGCCACGCCGAGCCGCAAGGCTTTCTCGACTATCGCGCGGAGGTCGAGCGCCGCGGCCGGCGTCTGGTCAACCTGGCCGACAATTTCCGCAGCCGGCCGGAGATTCTGAGCGCCGTGGAGACGATTGTGGATGGCGTCAACGGTGTCGAACGGCGCAGTTTAGTGGCTGGCCGCGAGTTCGAGCAGCCCAGGCCGGTGTGCGTGGACGTTGTGGCCGCCACGGATTTGGAGATGGAAGCGCAGTGGGTGGCGCGCCGCATCCTGGAAGCCGACTTTGATTTCAAAGATGTAGCCGTGCTGGTGCGGAACACGGACGTGATGGCGGCATTCGCCGCCGCCTTCGATAAGGCCGGGATTCCGTACCTGGTGAACCGCGGCAAGGGTTTCTACGAGACGCGCGAGGTGAACGACCTGACCAGCCTGCTGCGCGTCATCGCCAACCCTCGCGATGAGATCAGCCTCGCGACCGTGCTGCGGTCGCCGCTGGTGGCGGCATCCGACGAATCCCTGCTGCGGCTCAAAATGATGGGGGATAACATCGGCGCGTCGCTGATGCGGCTGGCTTCGGAGAGCGGAGCGGAGTTCGACGCCGAAGATTACGGCAAGCTCAGCCGTTTCCGCGACCGCTTGAGGGAATGGCGCGTCCGCCGCGAGTACGTTTCCTTCGACCGGCTGCTGCTTGCGGCCATCGACGATTGCGGCTACCGGGGCGGGCCCAACATCGACAAGTTTCTGGCGCAGGCGCGCAACGCGGCGTCGCGCCTGTCGCTGGACGAATTCGTGGAGGAGCTGGCTCTGGTCCGCGCCTCCGACCCGCGCGAGCCCGATGCCCCGCCGGAAGGTTCCGCTAACGCCGTCCAAGTGATGACCGTGCATTCCGCCAAGGGTCTGGAATTCCCGATGGTGTTCGTGGCGGCGCTGCACAAGGGCGTGGAGACGAAACTGCCGGTGGTGACGTTTTCTCCGCGGATCGGGTTGGGAGCGCGCTGGCGCAACCCCGCCGTGCGCCAAGACGAGGAAGATCTGTTCCAGCACGAGATTCACAAAGAACGAGCCAAGCGGGAGAGCGACGAGAGCCACCGGCTGCTCTACGTGGCGATGACGCGCGCCGAGCAGCAGCTTGTCTTGAGTTTTTCTGGAAAGCAGCCCAAGGAATGGGCCAAGCTGGTGGCGGACAAACTGCAACTGCCGCTGGACACAAACCGCGACGACCTGCTGACGCGCACGGCCCCGGACGGCAAGCCGTGGAGCCTGCGCCTGCTGGTGACGGACCGCAATCCAGAGTCGCCAGTAGGACAGGCCCTTCGGCCTGTCAACTCCGAGGACAACACAGAACTGGTCGCCCCGCCCGAACTCACCGAACAACAAAACAGCAACGCCACCGTCACCGAGCTGGCGGCGTTCGCCAACTGTCCGCGCCAGTATTACCTCGGCCATTACCTGGGCTTCGAGGGCCGTCCGCGGAAACTGGCGGAGGCGGAGGAAGTGGGCGGCCTTTCCGCCAGCGAACTGGGCACCCAGGTACACGAACTTCTGGCGGGAAAGCCGGTTCTTGAGCCGGACGAGGAAGCGCTGCGCCTGGCCGAGGTTTTCCGCCAGAGCCCGCTGGGCCGCCGCCTGGAGCGAGCCAGCCGGGTGGAGCGGGAGTTCGATTTCCTGATGGCCATCGAGGACCTGGTGATTCGCGGCCAAGTGGACCTGTGGTTCGAGGAAGGCGGCGAGCTGGCGATCGTGGATTACAAGACCGATTCCGTCACCGCCGCGGAAGCGCATCGGCGCGCGCAGGATTACGCCCTGCAACTACGGCTCTACGCGCTGGCCGTGGAGCGCTTTGCCGGCCGCGCCCCGGACCACGCCTGGCTGTACTTTCTGCGGCCCAACACGGTGGTGGAGGTGGACCTGACGCCGTCGCTACTGGAACGGCCGGAACAGATTGTGCGCGATTTCGAAGAGGCGCAATCGAAGCTGGAGTTCCCGTTGAACGAAGGCGAGCGCTGCCGCCGCTGCCAGTTCTGGCGGGATTTGTGCCCGGCGGGGTCTAAATATTAAAAAAAGGCTAGTATTCCAGATTGAATTCGGTTATAAATGTAAATCGACTACAAGGTCTGCTTATCCCCGGGTGGTCGGGGATGATTCCGCCAACCGGGACGATATTCTCAACCACGGAGACAAGTCGCGATGCCGATATCCGAATGGCCGTTCCTTCCGGACCGCCTCACCGATATCTTGAGCGAGGATCTGTTGCGGTTTATCCAGGCCGGATCGGCAATCCACACCAAACTGCCACTGGCGATTGTCGAGTTGCAGACTGAAGATGGCGGCAAGCCAACGCCTCATTACATCCCGATGGACGACCGGTGGCTTCAGCACTCGGGATTCTGCGAGTATTTTCGTGGCGAGACCGAGGGCCAAGGGCCGGCGTTCAAAGGGGCGGACCAGGCCTGTAGAGCATTCGACTGCCGTCAGGCGCTGGACTTTTTTGAAGGGCGCCTCAAGCCCGAACCGGGCCGCTTTGCCGTTGAGTACCGCTGTCACATGGGGCTATGGGATTTCTTGACTCCCATTGAAGTGGCGGGAAAGTGCGTAGCGGTCATTCTTGGAGGCCAACGGCGGCCGACTTCCAGGGATCAGATCGATGAAGTAGTCGCAAAGGTCCTTGCGATCGGAACTCCACAAAGGCCGGATATTGCAATTGGCACCGGACGGAAGGAGACGCTCAGACAGAAGATCGACGATGTTCCTCCGCACTCGCCAGACCTGCTGGGAAGACTAGAAGCCGAAGCCGAACGGATTGGCGGACTCGCGGCGAAACACTGGGAGTTGCAGAAACTGCTTCGGGAAGAGGGGTTTATTCGGAGCTTGCAGATCGGCGACCCGACAGACGAGCGCTCACTCGACGTTGCCCTACAGGAGCTTTTGACAAGCGCAGTAAAGTGGTGCCGCGTAGAGTTCGCGTGCTTGTTTGCTACCGAGCATTCTGGGGATAACGTACTGAAAAAGTTTCTGGCACACGGCAAGCCGGCAGAAGTGCTTGCTCCGGCGCCGCATTTCAACTGGACAAAGGCTGGACTTGGGCGAG
>JBAWDI010000579.1:0-8091 GCA_049590695.1 Bryobacteraceae bacterium | reverse complement strand
CACGCGGGTAGCGCCCGGCGATCTGGTCGCCGGTGTACTCCGGTCCGGGCAAAACCCACCGGCGACAAGATCGCCGGCGCTACGACTTGGGCAGCAGCGACAGGACGCCCTGGCTGGGGCTGGGAATCACGTGCGCGGCGATCAGCCGGCCGAGGCCTTCCACTTTGGCCTTGCCGGCATCCACTGCGGCCGTCACGGCCGCCACGTCGCCCTTGATCAGCACGGTGATGTAGCCGCCGCCCAGCTTCTCGCGGGCCAGCACTTCCACCGCCGACGTCTTCAACGCCGTGTCGATGGCCTCAAACACGGCCGTGAAGCCCTGCGTCTCAATCAGACCCTCGGCGAAGGGCGATTGGCCCTGGTCGTTCATAGTTTCCTCCGGATACTGCACGGTTGGCTGCTCGATCAACGGGCTCATATCGGGCTCCGCTTCATAGGCGGCTCGCGAAAGGGGCGACGGCCCCGGGATAATGTCGGTAATCACCGGGGCGCCCATGCGATGGGCGACCTCCTCGGCTGCCTGCATGGCCATCTGAATATCGGCCAGGGGGCCGTAGAACTTCAGGCACACACCGGGGCTGTCGTTCAACTCCGTTTGGAGCACGCGCACGCCGGCGGTTTTTTCCATGGCGTCCACCACCACCATGGCCGGCGACCATCCACCGATCTCGACGAAGGCCAGCGCCCCGTTCAGATGACACCCCGCTTCTCAAGTTCCCGCATCACTTCGAAAATCACCTGCTCCACCTTGTCCTGCTCCGGCTGCCGGACGCGCGGCGCACAGCCGGCGGCGGGGCGATCCACCAGCTCGAAATTGGCCAGAATGCACTGCAAGACCGAAGCCAGCGCGGTGCGGTCGGCCTGCTGCGCGCCGGTCTGGGGCTGGCGCGAGCGGCCCATGCGGAAGCCGCGCAATTCGGCGGCGGCGCGGAAACCGTCGGGGAATTCGAACGGGTACAGCATCACGTCGAACAGTTCGAGGATGCGGTACTGCCACTTCATGGCCTCTGCGTAATCGCCGGCGCGGCAGAGATCGTAGATGCGGCGGGTCACTTCCGGCACGGCATTGCCGCTGGCGTGCGTGCCGCCGTCGCAGCCGATCATGAGCATGGGAGCGAGCACGGCCTCCCATCCGGTGAGGAAGCAGAAATCGGGGCGCACGGGGCGAATGGTGGAGATCATCCGCATCATGAAGGCCAGGTCGCCGGAGGAGTCCTTGATGCCGACCACGCGCGGAAATTCGGCCAGCCGGCGGATGGTGGGAACGTCGATGGGGCTGGCGAACATGGGGATGTTGTAGAGCGTGAGGTCGATCGGTGAGTGGCGGGCGATCTCGGCGAAGTAGGCGTACACCGATTCGGGGGTGAGTTTGTAATAGAACGGCGAGACGATGGCGACGGCCTGCGCCCCCATGCCGGCATAAGCCTCGCAAGCGGCCAGAGTCTCGGCCACGTTGGCTTCGGCCGCCCCGGCCAGGATGGGAACCCGCCCGCGGGTCTCACTGCAAACGATCTGCACGATGCGGCGGCGCTCTTCCTCGCTAAAACGCGTGAACTCGCCAGTGGAGCCGTTGGGATACAGGCCGTGGACGCCGTGATCGATCAGCCAGGAAATGAAACGGCGAAGCTCGGTCTCGTTGATTTGGCCTCGCTCGTCCAGCGGAACCAGGGTCGGAGTGAAGATGCCTTGTAGCTTTGCGGACATGAATACGCCTTCATAGGTTTAACATCTTTCGTTCCTGGGGCGCAAACCCGGCGCTTACGCGACCCCGGCGCCTACACCTTGAACCCGCGGATTCCATTTCGACGCCCGCGACGGGTAAACTCCGTCGCGGAGCCGCGGAGTAAGACGCGGAGAGAATGAGAGAATCGAGAGTTTCCTCTTCCCCGGGTTCGAACGCAGAGGAAGCGGAGACACGCGGTGCTACCGAGGCATCAGTGTAATGATGCGTCATTTCCGAGTCCAATTCTCCGCTGGCTCCGCGTTCGAACCTCCGGCTGCGGAGTGCTGGCGCGGCCTGCGCATCAGCCTCTTTTCTCCAGGTTCTTCTCCGCGTCTTTCTCCGCGGCTCCGCGACTCCGCGTCGAAGGCTGCTTGCCGGTCCGAGGCACAGCCTCTTTCCTACCGCTTCACTTGGCGTGTCCGCGAATGCTGATGCCCAGCTCGCGCAACTGGCGCTCGGGCACGGCCGAGGGGGCGTCGCACATCAGGTCCGTGCCGCGCGCCGTCTTGGGGAACGGGATCACGTCGCGAATGGAACTCTCGCCCGCCAGAATCATCACCAGGCGGTCCAGGCCCAGGGCGATCCCACCGTGCGGCGGCGCGCCATATTCCAGCGCGTCCAGCAGGAAGCCGAAACGGCGGCGCGCCTCTTCGTCGTTCATGCCCAGCGCGGCAAACACCTTGGTCTGCACGTCGCGGCGGTGAATACGGATGGAGCCGGAACCCATCTCCACGCCGTTCAGCACCAGGTCGTAGGACTTGGCGCGGCAGCGGGCGGGGTCCGCGGTCAGCTTTTCGAGGTCTTCATCGTGCACCGAGGTGAAGGGGTGGTGCGCGGCGTTCCAGCGGCCCTCTTCTTCGTCCCACTCGAACATGGGGAAGTCCACCACCCACAGGAACTGAAAATTCGTGGGGTCGAGCAGCTTGTGGCGGTCGTTGAACTTCTGCCCGCAGTAGAGGCGCAACTGGCCGCACGCCTGGTAGACGGTTTCCTCGGGACGATGGCCCTTGGGCTCGCCGGCCCAGGCGGCCAGGAAGAGCAGATCGTTCTCGCCCGCGCCGCAGCGCTCGCGCACGTGGGCCATGGGGCCGGCGAAATCGCGTTCCAGGCGCTTGGAATCGTCGTAGACGCGCAAGCCGCGCTCCTGGCCGAAGGCCTTGAACTCGTCGCGCTCCTTGCGCGTGGGCGCGCCCGTTCCTGGAATGTGGATGGCCACCAGCGGCATTCCGGCATTCGCCAGCTCCGGCAACAGGTCCTCCACCGGATGCATGGGGGGGATGCGCCGGTCGGGCTTGTCGCTGCCATAGTGGCGCATGGCCTGGGCGTAGGTCAGGCGCGGGAAGGGCGTCTCCACGCCGAACCCGGCCACGTCGCAGATGCGCTGGACCAGCGGCTCTATGACCTCGAAAATCCGCTCCTGCTGCGGGAAAGACATCTCCAGATCGATTTGCGTGAACTCCGCCTGGCGGTCGGCGCGGAAGTCCTCGTCGCGGAAGCAGCGCACAACCTGAAAGTACTTGTCGAACCCGCTTACCATGAGGAGCTGCTTGAAGATCTGCGGCGATTGCGGCAGGGCGTAGAAGGTGCCGGGCTGCACGCGGCAGGGGACCAGGTAATCGCGCGCGCCCTCCGGCGTGGAGCGCGTCATGAACGGCGTCTCGATTTCGAGGAAGCCCTGCGCATACAGGAACTCGCGCACCGCGAAGGAAATCTTCGAACGCAGGATGATGTTGCGCTGCATGCGCGGGCGGCGCAAATCCACGTAGCGGTATTTCAAGCGCACGTCTTCGCTGACGCCGGCTTCCTCTTCCACCGGGAACGGCGGGGTGCGCGATTCATTGAGAATCCAGATCTTCGACGCCACCACTTCGATTTCGCCGGTGGCCATGTTGGGATTCACCGTCCCGGGCGAGCGTTGCGTCACCGTGCCTTCCACCGCGATGACGTATTCGTTGCGCACCTCTTCGGCGCGCCGGTGAACCGCCGGATCGATCTCTTCGTGGAAAACCGCTTGCGTCAGGCCTTCCCTGTCGCGCAGGTCGATGAAAATGACGGCGCCGTGATCGCGCCGCCGGTGGACCCATCCCATCAAGAGGACCTTTTGGCCCGCGTCGGCGGCGCGCAACTCGCCGCAGCTATGAGTACGGCGAAGCTCGCCTAGAAAATCCAGTGCAACCGAGGTTTCCATATCCGATATTATCAATTCGAGGCCGCAGCCAGCTTGGCGGCGATTTCGTCGCGGGTCAAGCTTCCCTGCTCGCCCGTGGACATATTCTTGAGCGTGTAGCGGCCCGAGGCCATTTCGTCTTCGCCCACGATCAGCGCGAACCGCGCTCCCAACTTGTTGGCCAGTTCCATGACGCGCTTCAGCTTGCCCTCGGCGAGCTCAACCGAGAGGCCGCCCGACCGGAAGTCGCGCGCCAGCAACGCGGCGTGCCGCAGGGCCGGTTCCCCCAGCGGCGCAATGAAAAGATCGAGCGGGGCGGGGCTTTGGCCGCCCTCGACACTCATCACCAGGCGGTCCTCGCCAATCGAAAAACCGATGCCCGGCGAGTGCACCTTCGAGCCGAGCGCTTCAGCCAGACCGTCGTAGCGCCCGCCGCCCAGCACGGAATTCTGCGCGCCCAGCGATCCATGGACTACCTCGAACGTGGTGCGCATGTAGTAATCCAGGCCCCGCACCAGACGGGGACGCACCTGGTATGGAATGCCGCGATCAGTGAGCGACTGCTTCACCGCGTCGAAATGCGCGCGGCACGCGTCGCAAAGGTGATCGACAATGCTCGGCAGGTTTTCGATGATGGGCTGGTCCGCTTCCACTTTGCAATCCAGCACGCGCAGCGGGTTGGTCTCGGCGCGGCGCTGGCAATCGCCGCACATCCGCGGCGCCACCGATTTCAACTCTTGCCGCAGGCGCTCGACGTACTGCGGACGGCAGTTGCGGTCGCCCACGGAATTGATCAGAAGCTCGAAACCGGCCAAGCCAGCCCGCTTGAGGATTTCCACCACCATCTCGATCACCTCGGCATCCACGTTAGCGGATTCCGAGCCGATGGCCTCGGCGCCGATCTGGTAGAACTGCCGGTAGCGGCCTTTTTGCGGGCGCTCGCGCCGGAACATGGGCCCCAGGTAGTAGAGTTTCTGCACGCCGGGACGCTGGTCGAGCCGGTGCTCGATGTAGGCGCGGATCACCGATGCCGTGCACTCGGGCCGCAGCGTGAGGGAGCTGCCGTCGCGGTCCTCGAAGGTGTACATTTCCTTGGTGACAATGTCGGTTTCCTGGCCCACGCCGCGCGCGAACAACTGCGTCTCCTCGAAGATGGGCGTGCGGATTTCGTGGTAGTTGTAGGCGCGAAACACCGCGCGCGCGGCGGCTTCCACGCCGTTCCACACCTCTGTGGCGGGAGGCAGTAAGTCCCTGGTTCCTTTGACGGCTTTAATCAAGGTAGTTGGAAAGCCCATGCTACCATGACCCGGCGTGGGACAGACGCTTTCGTCTGTCAATCCTTCTTAGGCAAAATACCGCTGTCCTCCATCCATTCCTGCAAACGCACGGGCCAGCTCGAAATCGGAAGCGGCCGGGGACGGATGCCAAAACCGTGGCCGCCGCGATTGTATATGTGAATCTCCACCGGCACTCCCACCTTTTTCAGCGCCTGTGCCAGCACGAGAATCGCGTTCGAGGGCCCCGCGTCGTCGTTCGCGCAGAGCATGAATGCCGGCGGCGTGTCTTTCGTCACCACGATGTTGGCCGGTTGCACGCCGGGATAAATCAACACCTGGAAATCCGGGCGGGAGCTTTGATGGTCAATTGGATCGGAGGCCTCCGGCTTGCCGCGGTCGAACTTGGTGGCGGCCAGCACGGCCACTTCACCGCCCGCGGAGAATCCCAGTATTCCCACCTTGGCCGGATTGACGTGCCACTCCTCCGCGCGGCTGCGGATCACACGGATGGCGCGCTGCGCGTCTTGATCGGCATCTTCCACCGTGTAGTGCGAATTCTCCGCGTGGGCCAGCCGGTATTTCAGCACAAAGCCCGCTACCCCGATACTGGCCAGCCACTTGCCGACGTCGTACCCTTCGTGATCGATGGAGAGGAAGCGATGGCCTCCCCCAGGGGCGATCACGATGGCCACCCCGGTAGCCTTGTCCGTGGGCGGCAGGTACGCCGTGATGGTGGGATTGTGAATATTGGTGACGGTATGCTCGTGGGCGGCGTTTTCCGTGACCACTTCATGCTGGGTTTGGGCATCGGCGGCCAGACTGCCAGCCGGCCAAATGGGTATGACCTGCGGTTCCTGCGCCCACGCCAGCATCGAACATGCCGCCGAGGCGAAGAGGATCGTGTATCGCATAATGCAAATGTTACTACTCGGCGCACCCCCGCGCGCAGCCGCGTTACACTCTGTCTTATGCTCCGCTGGTCTGTTTTGCTCTTGGCGATCGCCCCCCTCTACGCCCAGAAGCCTTTCGAGTTCTGGCCGGGGACGAGTTACGACTCGAAGATCCCCACCTTCCACCAGGTTCTGGGTTATGACGCGGGCGACCGTGTCACCAGTAGCGAAGGGATCGTGCGCTACATGCAGGCGCTGGCGGCGGCCGCACCGAACCGGCTCAAGGTGTTCGAATACGGCGAGACCTGGGAGGGACGCAAGCTCATCTACGCGGCCGTGGGGTCGGAAGCCAATATCCGCAGGCTCACCGAGATTCGCGCCCAAATGCAGCGCATCGCCGATCCGCGCAAAACGCCGGAGGCGGACGCCCGTAAGATCATGGCCGGCCTGCCCGCGGTGGTCTGGCTCTCCTACGGCGTGCATGGCAACGAGCTTTCCTCCCCCGACGCCGGGCTGCTCACGGCTTACCACCTGCTCGCCGCGCGCAACGACAAGCTGGTGGACCAGATTATGGCCAACGTGCTGGTGCTTATCGATCCCATCCAGAATCCCGACGGCCGCGACCGCTTCGTGCACTACTTCGAGCAGGCGCGGGGCCTGGAGCCGGACTCGAGCCCGGTGGCCGCCGAGCACCTCGAGCCGTGGCCCGGCGGGCGCGTCAACCACTACCTCTTCGATCTGAACCGCGACTGGATTGCGCTCACCCAGCCGGAGATCCTCGACCAGGTGAAAGCGCTGCGCGAGTGGTTCCCGCTGGTCTACGTGGACCTGCACGAGATGGGCGCCGACAGCACCTATTTCTTCAGCCCCGAATCCGACCCCTACAATCCCAATCTGACCTCCGACCAGCGCGAGAGCCTGAAGCTGTTCGGCCATAACAACGCCAAGTGGTTCGACAAATACGGTTTCGATTACTTCACGCGCGAAGAGTACGACGCCTTCTACCCCGGCTACGGCGCGAGCTGGCCGGAATACTACGGCGCCATTGCGATGACCTACGAGCAGGCCTCCGTGCGCGGCCTGGTGGTGCGCCGCTCCGACGAAACGCTGCTCACCTACCGCGACACCGTGCGCCACCACTTCGTGGCTTCGGTGTCGACGCTCGAAACTGCCGCCGCCAACCGCGAGAAACTGCTCGACGATTTCTACCGGTACCGGGCGACGGCCATCGAGGAAGGCTCCAAAGAGCCCATCAAGGAGTACATCCTGCCGCGCAACCGCGACGCTTCGGCCACCGACAAGCTGGCCGGCATCCTGCTCGAACACGGCGTGGAAGTGCAGCGTGCCACCACGCCGTTCCACGCGGGCGAGCGCGACTACCCGGCGGGAACCTACGTGGTCTCCATGGCGCAGCCCTCCAAGCGGCTCATCCGCAATCTGCTCGATCCGCAGACCTCCATGGACGACAAGTTCATCGCCGCCGAGGAGGCCCGGCGGAAGCTCAAGGAGCGGACCGAAATCTACGATGTGACGGCGTGGTCGCTGCCGCTGCTGTTCAACGTGGAAGCAGTCGCCAGCAACGCGGTTTCGCAGGGCAGTTTCGAAATGGCCAAGCCCGGGCTCGTGCTGCCGGGAGAGCTTCATGAGGCTAACGCCACGGTGGCGTTCCTGGCGCCGTGGGGGTCCGAAGCCGCGGGGCGCCTGCTGGCGGCGGCGCTACGGCAGGATTTGAAAGTCCTATCGAGCGACAAGCCGCTCACCCAGGGCGGAACCAAATACCCCGCCGGCACCCTGATCTTCAAGGTGGCGGGCAACCCCGCCGGCCTCGGCGATCGCCTGGCGCGTCTGGCGCGCGAGACCGGCGCCGACGTTTACGGCGCCAACTCCGGCTGGGTGGATGAGGGCGTGAACTTCGGCAGCCGCTATGTGCTGCCGGTGCGCAAGCCCGCCATCGCCCTGGCCTGGGACGCCCCCACGGCCGCTTCCTCCGCCGGCGCCGCCCGCTTCGTGCTCGAGCGGCAGTACGGTTACCCG
>JBAWDI010000578.1:0-9496 GCA_049590695.1 Bryobacteraceae bacterium | reverse complement strand
AGTCGGCGGAGATCCGCGCATGGGCGGCGCCGGCAAGCCTGCGCGCCAGAGACTCGTTGGTCAGGATATCCGCCAGCGCGCGGGCCATCGATTCGCAGTCGCCGGCGCGGACCAGCAGCGCGCTCTGGTTGTGAGAGACGATTTCCGGAACTCCGCCCACCGCCGTGGCTACCACGGGCACTCGCGCCGCCATCGCTTCCAGCAGAGCGTTGGGAGAGCCTTCGCTGAGAGAAGACAGGACAGCCGCATCGGCAATACCGTAATACGGCTCGGCGGACGGAACCTGTCCCGTGAACCTGACCGAGCCGCCCATGTTCAGCGATGCAATCGTCGCCTGGAGCCGCTTCCGCTCGGGCCCGTCTCCCACAATCAGCAGAATCGGATGCGAGACGATTTCGCGGGCGAGCAGGCGATGGACCGCCCGCACCGCCGTCTGGTGGTCTTTCTCGCGGGAAAGCCGGCCGGCGATCAGGATCACGCGGTCGTCCGGGCCGATGCCCAGGGCGGCCCGCAATTCCCGGCCGGCCTGAGGAGACCGGAAGCGCGATCCCCACTGTGGATCGATGGCGTTATGCACGATCTCGATCCGATGGCGCGCGACGCCGTGGTGAATCAGCTCTTCGCGAAATGGAACGCTGACCGTCAGAACCTGGTGGGCGGCGCGCAACGACCAGCGGTCCAGTTGGTTGTACATGCGCACGCGCAGGTCCGGCCAGGTATAGCCGTGGTGAAAGGCGATCCACGGCGTGGTGGCGTGGAACCCCGCCGCGCGAACTATAAGATGCGATTTGACAGCATGGCTCTGAATGACGTCCGGCCGGAATTCCCGAATCACCGAGCGCAATTGCGGGATGACGCCGAAATCGAAGCGGCTCTTTTCGGTAATCGGATAGACCGGTCCGGCCTGGCGCGCCGCCTCCATACAGAGATTCTCCACGCCTTCGCGCAGGAAAAGTGCCATGGCGACCTCTACTGGCGGTCCGGCCTGCCCCGAACGCGCGCAGCAGGCGAACTGAAACAGGTTCTTCGAGGGTCCGGTAACGCTGTTGGCTTCCAGGAGCGCCAGTAGACGGACGGGCGTCACTTCTCGATCATATCCAACTTTCTCGTTCCGCCCTCCGTAAATGGCGGGCTTCCGGGATCGTAATTCGCGGGTGGAGTGCGATCGAGGTTAGAATAGGTGTCTGTAAGAACGCGCTCGCCTCGTAAGAATAGACGTCTCGTGGCGTAAAAGGACGGGCCGCCGGCGGTATGCCAGAATGACCGTTATGAGTCCAGCGCAGGCTAGCGCGGTCCGGCTCTTGCAGGTGGCGCAACGCTTCTCGGCCAACCCCACCAGTGGCGCGGAATTGCGCATTTTCAATCTAGCGAACGAACTGGCGCGGCGCATGTCCGTGACGCACCTGGGCTTTGCGCCTCCGGGGACCGCGGACGTCCCGGCCGGCGGAGGTTGTCCCATCGAATTTGCGGCCGTAGCCCGCCAGGGATCTCACCGCATCATCGACCTGGCGCGCGGGGTGGTGGGACGCATACCGTATCCCGTACTGAATTACACCCGCCGCAGTATGAAGTCGGCATTGTGCCGGCGGCTGGAGACCGAGTCCTTCGACATCGTGCTTCTGGAGAGCATCCATCTGGCGGCCTATCTTCCGCTGTTGCGCCAGGCCCGAAACCGCCCCCGCGCCATCGTGTGCGACTGGCACAATATCGAGTCGGAAGTCCTCTCCCGCTATAGCGATGGCGGGGTGAGGCCGTTCCGGAGGTTGTACGGGCGTTACAGCGCCCAACGCCTGGCCGCGTTTGAACGCTGGTTCGTTGGCCAGTGCGATCTGCATATTGCCGTGAGCGAGCGCGACCGGGACACAATGATCCGCCAAGGCGCCCGCACGCCAATTGTGGTGATCGACAACGGGGTGGATGTGGCGCGGTTCCGTGAGACCGGGCCGGGCGGTGGCCCGCCCCGGAACCGGGTCCTCTATGTAGGCTCCATGGACTCTTTTGAGAATTCCGACGCGGTGACCTTCTTTGCGGCAAAGGCATGGCCGCGGATCCGCCGCAGCCTCCCCGGCGCGGTCTTTACGATCGTGGGGCGAAATCCCTCGCGGGAGGTCCAGGCACTGGCCTCCGTCGAGGGGATTGAGGTCACCGGAAGCGTGGCCGATGTCGTGCCGTATTACCGGCAGGCCATTGCCGCCGTGGTGCCGCTCCGGGTGGGGGGTGGCACCCGCTTGAAGATCCTGGAGGCCATGGCCGCCGGGGTCCCCGTGGTCTCGACGCTTCGGGGCGCCGAAGGGCTGCTGGTTACACCGGACGTTCACTATCTGCTCGCCAACGACGAAGCCGGAATGCACAGGGCAGTCGTGGAGCTGGCCGGCGACCCGGCGAAGCGGGAGAGACTGGCAGCGGCCGCCGGGGCCGTGGTGCGGGAACGATACGACTGGCCGGTGCTGGGCGACCGGCTGGCCGCGGCTCTCTTCGCATTGCTCCAAGGCCGCCTCCCCGGCAACGCCGCCGGCGAGTAGGGGTCCAGCCGATGGCGGCGCGATCCCAGCATTTTCAGAATTAATGGGAGTGATAGGATGTCATACCTCTGTAGCCGCATCACAATCGTTCCGACGTTTGCGCAGTCAGGCGCGCGATGCTAATATCGAAAACGCGTGCTCAAACGCCTTATCCGGCCTTTTGCTTCTGGATTCGGCAGACGGAGGCCCTTTTGGAAGCTTATGAATCGGACACGGGCGATAATCGCCGGAACAGGTCCAGTCGGACTGGCGGCGGTCCGTGGAGTGCTCACCCGGACCGGCATTAGGCCAATCGTTCTAATGAAGAGCCGCTACATGGGCGGCATCTCCCGGATCGTGAACCACGCCGGCACACCGGATCGATATCGAGGAATCTTCTGATGGCTACGGGGGCAAGGCCATCTGAAACGCCGCCTGAGGCCGCCAGTCCCAACATTCTCGACCGCGCGGCGGCGGGGTTGGATGGATGGCTGGGGGTGCACCAGCGGCTGTACCTGGCGGCTGCCAGCCTGTTGTGCGTGGTGACCTTCGCCGGTTATGCTCACGAGCGTTTCATCTGGGCCGACGAGGCTATTCAACTCGGCATCGTCCGCCTTGGCAGCCTGCGGCAGATCTGGAATGCGCTCCACGACAGCCTGCAGGAGGATCCGCCTGTATTGGATTGGGTAATTCACTTCCTGCTCCGCGCGTTTGGCGACAGTCTTTTCCTCGCCCGGCTGCCCTCGATTCTTTGTTTCTGCCTGATGTGCCTGTGCCTGGCCAGGATCGCCTGGCGCTACGCGCCACCGGCTTACGCCGCCGCAACGTTCTTTCTGCCGTTTGCCACCACCCTGCGCGGCTGGGGATCTCTCGCCCGGCCCTACGCGCCCATGCTGGGCTTTTCCGCTTTGACGCTGCTATGTTGGGACAACCTGCAAAACGCAGATGGGCGGCGCCTCTGGCGCTGGCGAATTGCATTTTTGTTTAGCCTGGCGATCACGCTATCCACGCAATTCTACAGCATCCTGATCCTGCTGCCCCTCGGCTTGGGCGAACTGGCAAAGTGGATCATTCGCAAGCGTCCGGACTGGCCGACCATTTTGTGCATGCCGTTGGCTCTCGTCCCTTACTGCTTCTGGAGCCCGATTCTCATCTCCGCCGGCCATACCTACCTGAAGCATTATTACTACAAGGTGGAGTTCCAAACGCTGTACGAGTTCTTCGGTTCCATGGTGTTCAGCCTGCCGTGGGCCGGGCTCGTTCTGCTGCTTCTTTTCGCGGCGGCCTGGCTCGGTGCGAAGCCCGCGGAAGCGGTCCAACGGCCATCCATCTCTCAAGCGCACAGGCTGCTGCTGGTGGTAAGCTGCGGGTTCCTTCTGCTCCCGTTCTGCGGTTACCTCGGTGGCGTGTTGTGGACCGGCTGGTTTCCTCCGAAGTACTACATGGTCGCCGCCTTCGGCCTGATACTGTGGGTGCCTCTGCTGCTGCCTGCCGTGAGTTTCTCGCGTAAAGTCGTGGGGTTGTGCCTCTTCCTGGCCATGGCCGGCCACGGTTTGCTGGTGGGGGCTCGCGGGGTGAGCGGCTTCCGGAGGCTTGAGCGGCCATACCCTTCACTCGCCGAAATACGCCGCCTGATTCCCGACCCCCACCCCGATATCGTGGTCTCCGCGCCCATGCATTTTGGGCCGTTCCTGGAGGCGAACAAATCCGATACGAGCGCTCATGTGCTGTATCTGTTCGACGCTCAAAAAGAGGTGGCCGCGTACGGAACGGACGCGTCGGATCTCACTGTCGGCATCGGGTATGAGCGTTCCATCCGGCTGGGGCGGCCGAGCACCACGGCTGCCCCTTTCGATGCTTACGTCGCCACGCACAGGCATTTCTTTATCCTCTGTATGGGGGAGGTTTTGGGCATTCAGGAATGGCAGTTCAAATACCTCCTGAACAACCTGCGCGCGCGCATGCTGTGGTTGGGGAAGGCCGGAGTTTTCGACGTGTATCAGGTGGATCTTCCCACACTGGCGCCCGCTGGGCAATAGCGGATGGACGCCGGGCCTTAGGCAGGCAGTTTCCTCTTCGGGAACACGCGCCGGAAGGGAGGCGCGAGGAGCGTCTTGGCAAGCTCCACCACCGTATCCGCCGTGACAGGCCGATCGCAGAGGTCGAAATCGTAAAACGCGACCGGGGGCCGATAGGACCGGAGCAATCCCCACCAGCTCGGCAGACCCGCCTTGTGATCGCTGCGCAAACACGCAAAATCGCGGCGCAGAACGATATGCCGGAAACCGCGTTTCAATGCGGGGGCAGGCTGGACCTTTTCGCCGATCAGGTCCAGGTAATGGAGCCATCCCAAGTCTACTCCCGCGCAGGGCGCGGCGTCCGCCGTCACGCTGTAACGCGGGTTGGCCGCAATCATCTTGACGCACCCGTCCCGGCTGTCGCGCTTCAATTCGATTTTGCATAGCCCCGTGTAACCGATGCCGCGCAGGAATGCGTCGCATAACGCATCGGTTTCGGGATCGTCAATCGGCTCCACCGCGCTTGCCGAACCCCAATAGAGCGGATACGTGCGCGGGATCGGGTCTTGCGTCAGGGGTGCGCATCGGAGCCGTCATGTGCCGGCTCTTACATCTCTGAGCCAAGCCGTGTTACTGTCATAACATAGAAGAACAACGTTTCAGTTCCGGGTGCCGCCGGTGCACCGCCCGAAATCGTGCTCCTATATGGACCTGAGAGTGCCAGTATCCGTCAGAGTACCGCATTACAATCGTTCCGATTTGATTGGATTCGCTCTCTCCTCGATACGAGAGCGGACCCTCAAGCCGGCTGAGATCCTCATTGTCGATGACGCGTCTTCTCCGGAGCACCGCAACCGCCTCAATGAGAACCCGCATCTTTCAGCGGTCGCGAACCCGATGACTGCTCTTGGAGACTGTGGTGCGGCGACACAGGTGGTGGAGGGCCACTCCCTGGAGATCATGACTCTGGAGGCCGCTCTCGAAGCGATGCGATCACCGGGCGCCGGATGCCACGCTTACCACACAAGTAGATGAATCCGCCGGGCGCAAGCATGACGGCCACCGTCGTCAAGGGAGCGGGCTTGAACGCGGCGGCCCGGATCGGCACGCAGATCCTCGCGATTGCCGGCACAGCCGTGGTCGCCAGGCTGGTTCCGCCGCGCGCCTACGGCCTCATGGGTATGGCTGCCGTGGTGACCGGGTTCGCGGCACTCTTCCGCGACCTCGGCACGGCCAGCGCGATTGTGCAACGCCGGGATATCGACGACGGTCTGCTCACGAGCGTCTTTTGGCTGAATCTATTAATGGGGATCGCTGTAACCGGCGCCTGCTGGCTGACGGCCCCTTGGGCTGCGCTCTTCTATCGGGAACCCGCGCTATTGGGGGTATTGCGGGCTCTCAGCGTTGCCTTTTTGATCCTGTCGCTAGCCAGCGTCCACGGCGCTTTGCTCACTCGCCAGCTCCAATTTGGGCGAATCGCCGTGGTGGAGCTTGTGGCCGGGGTCGCCGGTTTGGCGGCGGCCATCACGGGCGCTCTGATGGGCGCCGGCGTTTGGAGCCTGGTGATGAACCTGCTGGTGAACTGCGCTGTCTCCGCCGTCGCCATGATTTGGGCAAGGCCCTGGCGGCCCAGGCTCCACTTCTCCTGGGTTGAGCTTCGTTCGATTTCCGGGTTTGGCCTGAACCTGTCGGGATCCAATATAGTGAACTACTTCGCCCGGAACGCGGACAATTTGTTGGTCGGCAAGTACCTGGGCGCTGTGGCTCTCGGCTTTTACGGCCTGGCATACAACATCATGCTGTTCCCACTGCAGGCGGTTGGCCAGACCCTGGGGCGTGTTCTGTTCCCCGCCTTTGCCGCCATGCAAAGCGACCACGCGCGTTTGCGCCAGGCCTACCTCCGTGCCTCTGCCGCGATTGCGTTCTTCGCATTCCCCCTGATGGCCGGAGCCACCGTCCTGGCGCCGGAAGTGATCGCGGTCTTCCTGGGCCCGCACTGGGGGCCCGCGGTACCGGTGCTTCGGATTCTGGCGCCTGTTGGCCTGTTGCAGTCGCTGACCGCGATCACCGGGCAGATCTATCTGGCTACGGGCTCGACGGGTGCGATGTTTCGATGGGGCACGTTGTTTTCCGCTGTACTCGTCGTGGGCTTCGTCGCAGGTTTGCCTTGGGGCATCCTGGGGGTGGCGGCCATTTATGCCGTGCTGAGCGCCCTATTGCTGATTCCCAGCCTCGCCATACCGTGCCGCTTGATCGGTCTGCCGCTGGCCGCGCTATGGGAATCCATCCAGCTCATCGCGGTGGTTACGGCGGCTATGGCTGCGGTGGTCGTCGCGTTACGGTGGGTTCTGATGTTCCAACTCAAGGCGCCGCCGCCCGCGACTCTTGGAATTTGCACTGTGATGGGCGCGGCCTTCTATTTTCTGTTCATGTATTACCGGCGGTCGGCGGTGTTCCGCGACGTGCTCACGCTGGCCGGCCCGCGCTGGAGCGTTCTGGGGCGCCTGGCGGATCTCTTGCAACCTGCCGATGCCGCCTCAGCCTCAAGCAGCGGCTCACGGCACTGAAGGATACCTAGCGGTGGCGCTGACAGTGGTGCGGAGCATCGCCAAGCTGGCTCAGGGAGGGTGGAAGCTCGCGCCGCGGAAAGAGACTCGCCAGGCCGCTCAACCATGCGGAAAACTGGCTTGCTTCCACGCCGGGTGCATCGAGAAAGCGCGGCAGTTGATACCGGTCGGACCGGGCCGTCGCCATGCCCGCCTCGCAAGTGGTAGCGGAGACGATTCCCAATTCCATGAGCCAGGGCTTGAATTCCGGCAGCCAGAAGCCCCCGGGGTAGCAAAAGTGCTCCGGCTTCCGCACGCCAAACCGTTCGAGCGCGTGTTGGTTCTCCAGGACCTCGTTGCGGAATAATTCCCGCGAACGGTGCACGCGGTGATGGTGGCAGTGCAACTGAAAATCGACGCCCTTCGCCGCCAATTCAGCCACTTCTTCGGGAGTCATGAGGTGTAGTATCCTGCGTGACACCAAGTCTCCGAAATCCACCCCAAGTCGAGCGGCCAGAATCTGCAAGAGTTGCTGTTTCTCCCGCCCGTTTAAACCCTTGTCCCGCGCGGCGTCCAGTATCCGCCCCGTCTGGCGGAACAGGCTCTCTCCCGCGAGTATCCGGTCGATGCCGATCTCCGGTAAACTCACTTCCTCGGCTCTCCCCTTCCAAAGGAGATACAGCACCATCGGATCGAATACAGGAAGATTTGCGATCGAGTAATAGGTCGAAAAATACACCGTCACGGGCCACCCAAAATCCTGCAAAATGGGCCATGCTTTGGCGTAGAAGTCGTAGAAACCATCGTCGAAAGTGATGACTACCGAGGCAGCCGGCAGCGAGCCCTTGAAGAGCATGGTCACAGCGTCCTGAAGCGGAAGCACGTTACAGCCGGCGTTGCGGATGCGTTCTAATCTTTCCCGAAACTGCTCCGGCGATATATACAACCCCGAGCATAAGTGTTCGTCATCCAGTGACACGCCATGATAGCAGAGGATCAGCAGCCTGCGGGTTCGCCAGGCGCTTTTCAGCAGAATCGCATTGCATCCAACCAGGTCCGCGCCTCGAAGTACCAGCCTCTTCGCGTAAGACAGCATAGGACACTATCGGATCTCCTCAAATGAGCGTAACATGTCCCGCCGCCACCCCAAGCGGCTGTTTGCCGGCCGAGCCCGAGGTGCGGCTTGAGTTGTCCGGGGTCTGCTCGATACGATGAGTGTCCCCTCGAGCCGCGCGCCGAAACCAGGGTGCGCCGCCTTGCTCCAGCGTCATTCTGGAATAATGGGGTTATGTGCGGAATCGCGGGACACGTCGCGCCCGGGCAGCTCCAGGCCGCCGAACGGACGGTCGCAACCATGGTGGACGCGCTGGCGCGCCGCGGTCCGGATTCGCAAGGAATCGAGAGTTGGCCCGACGCGGTCCTTGGGCATAGGCGGCTGGCGATTCTGGATCTGAGCGACGCGGGCCGCCAGCCCATGCTTTCGAGCGATGGCCAGGTGGGCCTGGTTTTTAACGGCTGCATTTATAACTTCCAGGCACTGCGCGGAGAGTTGGAAAGCCGCGGCCATCGCTTCCGTTCGCATGGCGATACGGAAGTCCTGTTGCGCGGCTACCAGGAATGGGGCATCGATGCGTTGACGGCGCGGTTGCGCGGCATGTTCGCCTTCGCCATCTGGGATCAACCGCGGCGCCGGCTCACGTTGGCGCGCGATCGGTTGGGGGTGAAGCCCCTGGTGTATTGCGCGCGCCATGGCGAGATCGGGTTCGCGTCCACCGTCGCCGCCCTGCGGTCGGCGGGTTTCGGCGGAGAAATCGATCCGCAAGCCGTCCTGGACGTGCTCGAATTCGGTTACGTGACCGAGGACCGGGCCATCTATGGAGGCATCTCGAAACTGCCTCCGGCAACGATTCTGGAATGGAGCGGCGGCGGTATCGAACAGCGCCGGTATTGGTCCTTGCCGGAGATCGACGAATCCTCCCGAGTCACATTCGAGGAGGCTGTGGAAGAGACCGAGCGGCTGCTGCTGGAATCCGTCCGGCTGCGGCTGATTTCCGACGTCCCGATCGGCGCGCTGTTGAGTGGCGGCGTCGATTCCGCGCTGGTCTGCTGGGCCATGCGCGAGCTGAACGCCAACGTGAAGGGGTTCACCGTCCGGGCGCCCGGAGACGCTTCCGATGAAAGCGCCGATGCCGCGCACACGGCCCGTAGGTTGGGCATTTCGCACGAGATCATCGATATGCCCGATGCCGATTTCTCCCTGGATGAATTGATTGGCGCCTACGGGGAACCGTTCCCTTGCCAATCCGCCCAGGCGATGTTATGGGTGTCGCGCTCGGTGAAGCGGCGCGCCACGGTGCTGCTGACGGGCGATGGCGGAGACGACGTATATTTAGGCTATCCGGATTTTTGGAATGCCTGGCTGGCGCAACGG